>DATDYQ010000106.1:0-11998 GCA_035288965.1 Candidatus Nanoarchaeia archaeon | reverse complement strand
GATTGTAATCTTATTTGGATTATTAGCTTTGATAGTAATATCTACTGTTTGGATAACAACAAAGAATGATAAACAAATTACAGATTCTTATATTGCTTGTGGATGTGGTTGTTGTGATTTAGATAATCCTAAAGTAGAATGTTTATATAAATCTAGTGGAGATAGTTTACAAAAAATTATTGACGAAGACAAAAAACTATCACAAAATCCAGATTGTAATGTTGTTGGTTGTAATTTACCTGTAAAATATATTTATTGTGATTAAAAAAATTTTCTTTTTAAATTAAGCTTTATCATTCTTTAAACTGATATTCACCATCTTTCTCATAAACTACAGCTCCTCTAAAAACATCTTGATCATTGCCAAATTTACGATGAATGTCATTAACTATATCTCCTAATTCATTGGCTGTATCTTCATTACTATGTCCATCATAACTTGCTACCATAGCATATTTCATTCTATAAAGCGGTCTTATTTCTTCTCCGTGAGTTAATAAAGCAGAAAAACCTGTTTCTTGCCCCATTCTTTCGCTTGACATTATTCTATAATCCTTTTCACATTCAATAAGATCAGTTAACTTTGCATCTATCCTTAATCCAGAAACTCCTTCTTGTAATAACAATTGTAAATTTTCAGGTGTTCGAGCATCATATCTTACATTTGGCATGGCTCTTTCTATCTGTTCTTTAGAAGCATCACAATCAAAAAATGCGTATGCTGCACCTCTATTTTCTTGATTATTTGGCATATGAATACAAGGTAAGGCTAGTATTTAAATCTTTCTATTTGTTACTACTAGTTAATAATGAATAATAGAAAGGTTTATAAAGCTGTAAAACCTCCTATATTAAGGTGAAAAGATGAAAATAAGCGATGTTTTTAACCAAGGAAAAGAGAGTTTAGATCAACTAGCTTTTGAGATAGCAACTGCTTTTCCGCATTCAAATGATGTAGCCCATACAGGAATAATAGGAACAATACCATTTCTTGCTGGAAAATATGGAGCTGAACTTTTAGGGAAAAGGATTCCAGAATTAAAAAAATATTCTACTGCAATCGGGTTTGGATCATCTGCATTAGCTGAACTTTTATGGCAAGGATTTGTAGAACCAAATTCTTCTTATGATAATCCAGGCGATAAGTTAAGTGATTACAAGGGAATGGCTGAAACTTTGTTAGGATCATTAATTGCTTATGGTGGAACTAAAATTACTGGATTAATAAATAGAAAAGATTAATATAATTAAGGAGAAATTTATAAATTTAAATAAGCTAGACCTATCAATAATTTTATAAAGGAGATTGGTTGGATAAAACATACCAGGTTAACCTAGTATGGGACTAAGGTAAGTAAATGTATTTTAGCATATCGCTGTGGTTTAACTTGGTTATAGATTAGTAATAATCGACCATAATTTTCGGTTTGGGACCGAACGATCCCGGTTCAAATCCGGGCAGCCTCATTTTTTATAATATCTCTATAATTTCACCTATCTTTCTTTTAAATGAGTATAGTTCTGCAGGCCTATGAGAAACATTCATTGTTTTCTCTTTTGTTGGCTCTATTAATCCAAGAGATAATATTTTTTTTCTAAAATTTCTTTTATCAAATTTTTTATTGAATATAATCTCGTAGATATTTTGAAGTTGACTTAAAGTAAATTTTTTAGGAAGCAATTTAAAGCCTACAGTTGTGTATTCCATCTTCCATCTTAATCTTTTAACTGCATACTCAATGATTGTTTTATGATCAAATGCTAGCTCAGGCATTTTATATACAGAAGACCATTTTACATCAGAAACATCTGTTGAAGCTTTTAACTCTAAATCCTTGGAATTGATCAAAGCAAAATAAGCTACAGTTATAACTCTTGTTCTTGGATCCCTTTTTGGATTTCCAAAAGTATAAAGTTGTTCTAGATAGACGTCTTTAACTCCTGTTTCTTCAGATAGTTCCCTTTTTGCTGCTTCATCCAAAGATTCTTCTATTCTTACAAAACCGCCCGGTAATGCCCAGTAATTTTCAAATGGGGGAATATTTCTTTTTACAAGTAATACATTAAAATCATCATCCTTAACTGTAAAAATTATCATGTCTACAGTAACAGAAGGTTTATCATACTTATCAGCATTATAATCTTTTTTTTTCACAATAAATAGAATAGTTAAACAGTATAAAAAAGTTTTGGATACGATTAATTTAAATATTTGTAATTTTCAAGGATAGTTTATGTTAATAAGGATAAGTAAAGATCTAAAAAAACAGGAAATATGGGCTAATGGTGTAGAATTAGCAAGTGTAATGGGGAGAGATAGAAAAAATGGAAAAAGAATTATTACTCATCCATTAAATAAGAAGATTTTTTTATATAGATTTAATAATCCTGTGTTAATGACAGATAATTACAGAATATCTAGATTAACTCCTAGCTTAAGGGACAGTTTATTTTCTCTTTATTCTAGTCTTCCAAGAGTTGTTGAATATGATGATGTTAATGTAATATCTGATTATTCTCATATTAATGTTTGGTCTCCTTCCATAGATACCATGGTCTTTGCCAAAGCTCTTAGTAAGATGTGTAATAAAAATTCGAATTTTAAAAGTGCTGTTGAAATAGGATGTGGATCTGGATTTCTTAGTAAATATGTTTTAGAAAAATGTAAAAAATTAAAATCTATCTTGATTAATGATATAAATCCTTATGCAATAAAATCTGCCATGGATAATATAAAAGATATTAGGGCTAATTTTTATGCTGGTGATGGATTAAAAAAAATGAATGGAAATAAATTTGATTTAATGATCTGTAATCCTCCTTATGTTCCTAGACCAAATAGCATAGATGATAATCCTTATGAAGGAATAGGATTATTGAAACATCTTGTTCATAACGGTCAAAGGTACTTAAATGACAATGGAATTTTGATAACAAATGTTTCTAGTTTGTGTTGGAATATTTTATTCAAAGAAAAACCTAAGATGAAGGTAAAAATATTAGAAAAAATGAAAGTTCCATTAAAGGTAAATAATATTTTAAATGATAAAAAATGGGTTAACTATTTGATGAGAAATGGATTAAAAAAGAAATATAATAATGGTTATGAATATTGGCAAGAATTAAACATAATAATGTTAAAAAATACTATATCCTGATTATTCTTAATGGTTTCCCTATTTTAATTGTTATTTTTGTTCCTCTGTTAAATTCATACTCCTCTATTGAATCTAATGAGACTATTCCTTTTGTATTATTTAATGATGTTATTGTTATTTCTTCTTCTTGATTTAACATGCCTGTTAACATAGAATAACCATTTAATCTTCCCTTATATGGCTCTGTTACTAAAAATCTTGCATATTTTGCTGTTCTTGGAAAGTTATTTGGTTTTTTAAACAGGTATCTTGAAGCTGAAGTGTACCAACCTGTTGATCCTGTGCCTGTAGATATTATAATCCCTGAACATTTTTGCTCTTCTTTTTTATTTTTATGTTTTAATATATGTCTTGACATAAATTTTCTTTCAACTTCTCCCAAAAATATATCTGATGTTGCTAAACCTATTCTTTTATCATTTCTTTTTACTTCCAATCTTGTCCATTCTTCAATTTTAAAGTCTTCATTTAAAATTTTTTTAAAATTTTTTTCAAAACTATCTATATCAAAATATGTTAGGATTCCTTCACTTGTTTTTATGTCTGAATTTATTCCTAAAAAAGTTGTATTGTCTATAAAATGCGAAACAAACCCGAAATGGCCATCTCCGCCATAGGCTATTATTAAATCTGCTTTCTTTACCAATTCCTTAGTTAATTTTTCTCTATAAATGAAGTTCTTTTCCTGTATTAACATTTTTAATCTCTTTAATCCTTCTTTTTGTCTTTTGTGGCTTCCCATTATTTTTCTTATATTAACCCCTTCTCTTTCATACTTTTTCATGAGTTGATCATGATTAAATTTATATTTTTCTAAATCTAATTCATATTTGCTTCTCTTTGGAACTACAATTATCTTTGAAAGTTTCATTTTTTTATTTCCAGCATTCTATCTATTGATAGTCTTGCTTTCGCAACTATATCTTTATCTACATTAATTTCATATAATTCATTCTGTAAACTATATAATATCTTTTCCAGATTTATTTTTCTCATATGTTGGCAAAATACATTACATGTTTTTATGAATTCTATTTCTGGAAATTCTGCTGCCATATTAGAGGTCATCTCGCATTCTGTTCCGAGATAAACTTTTTTTAATTCTGGATTTGATCTAATGTATTTAACCATTGCTGATGTGCTTCCACTAAAATCTGCTTCTGCAACAGTCTCTTTCAAACATTCTGGATGAACGATAATTGCAGTATCTTTAGACCTCTTGGGCATAGAATATTGTAATCTAATATTCCTAATATCCTCTGGTTTAATTTTTTCATGAACCTCACATCTAGCAAATTTTTTATCATATTTTCCTGGGTAGATTAAATCAATTGCATGTCCATCTTTATCTAAATCATCCTGTAGGTTTTCTCCCATTAATGAATCTGGGATAAAAAGAACTTTATCTTTTTTATATTCTCTTGCAGCATGTAAAATAACTTCTAATCCGTTTGCAGAAGTGCAACAATAATCTGATTCTGCTTTAACTTCAGCATATGAATTTATATATGTAACAACTGGGATTCCTGGATATTTAGATTTATATTCCAAAACATCTTTTGCTGAAAAATTATCTGCTAGGCTACAACCTGCTGCTAAATCTGAAATCAAAACTTTTTTTCCTGGATTTAGTATCTTTGCTGTTTCTGCCATAAATCTTACACCATCAAATAATATAATGGGATTATTTGCTTTTGCTGCATATCTGCTTAATGCTAAAGAATCTCCTCTTTGATTTTCGTTTGAAAGTTGATAAACTAAAGGAGCCATATAGTTGTGTCCAAGAATTAATACATTTTTTCTTTCTCTTAATTCTAAGATATTTAATATTAATTCTTTATTTGCTAGATAATCTATTCTTTGATCTTCTGCTAATGATTTTTCTATGTCTCCTAGTTTTTCTCTTATGGACATTTCGTATATGGCTGACATTTTTATCTCCTAACAAGGCTTTTGTTATAATCTTCTAATATCTTTTTGTGATCGAATGTTAAATTCATTTTTAATGCATCTTCCAATGTAATCCAAGTGAAATTTTTAGCGTCATCTCCTGCTTTTGCTTCTCCAAATCCTTCAGAAACATAGGCTACACTTACCATATGTCCTCTTGGATCTCTATCTGGATCTGAGTAAACTCCAAGTAAATATTTTATTTTTACTTCTAATCCTGTTTCTTCTTTTGCTTCTCTTATTGCGGCAGTTTCTGTTTTCTCTCCATAATCTACAAAACCACCAGGTAATGCCCAGCCTCTTGGATAGTTTTTTCTTTCTATTAAACCAATTTTTCCTTGAAATTCAATTATGTTGTCTACGACTAAATAAGGGCAGGTGTTCTCTCTGGTTTTAGTTCTTGTTTCCATTTTTTATCCTCCATTTCCATTTGTTCAAAATAAGGTGTTAAGCAAAATCTATAAACATTTCCCCTCTTAAAAAGAGATATTTCTTCTAAAGTTTTATCCTCCATTTTCTTTGCATTTTCTGATGAAATGTTTCCTAAGAGTATTACATCGCTTGCTTTCATTTCCAAACTTAATTCTCTATTTATCCTAGATATTATCTCTTCTTGAATCGGCCTATATTTTGTGTAAAGTGTTCCCAGTGGAATTTCTTCAACAATCTTTAATGAGGTTAATAATCTTGGAACATCTTTAAACCATTTATTTGCATACAAGGAATCTATTGGTGTTCTACTAAATGTAAATCCTCCAATTCTAAATCTAAAAACACCATAAGGTTTACTAAAGGATATTGTTGTTGCTATTATATTTTCATGACTTAGATCAAACTTATAATCTTTTGTTAGTCCAAGGTATGCCAAATCTAAAATAACTTTATGGCCATTGTCACAAAGATTATTTATAAAATTATTTGATATTATGTTTCCATCGCGTGCGGATGGGTTGGAAATAAACCATACTCCTGGTTTAATGTTTTTTGTGTTGGAATTTATTTCAATGTTTTGCATGTTAATTGTTTTTCCATATTCTTTATAACCTTCATATTCTCCTTCAAGAGTGTAAATGGTGTCAATGCCATTTGATTTCAATAAAGAAAGTAAATGAAATATCCCTTGGCTTGATCCTGCCATAGGGTAACTAAATTTAAAATCTTTTAAGTTAGGAACTATGCTGGAATAAGATTTTACAATATTTTCTATTACTGGAACATGAATCATGTCTAGGTCTATTTTGCCGTCAATTGAAGGTGCTTTAAATTCATTTTTGAATAATCTGTTAAGTATTTCGTCGGCTTCCTCTATTGAAGTTGATGTTAAAAATAATTCTTCTGGAAGTTTTTCTCCAAAATGTACTAGTGGTCTGACTTCTGGGAAAAAATAACTATATACTGCTTTCATCAAGTTTATCTTGGTCATAGTAAAACAGCTCCTGCATATTGCCAATCATATCTTAGATGACCATCTGGAAAAAATATTAGTTGTCTAATTTCTTCTTCATTTGTATCTGAAGTAAGTGAGTTTGTTAAGCAAAGATTTTGTCCATTAATGTCATATACTTTTGCTCCATATTGTGATTGCAATAATAATTTGCCATTATCGTTTAGATATGATACCATATCATCAAGTTGTTCTTTTTTTAATTGATGTTCTTTTGTCCAATCATAAACTTCTTGATCTATGCTGTCTTCAGGTTTATTTACTGGTCTTATTGTTAATTCTTCTACTTTATTCTCTTTAGCAAATAATACTAATCTTTCTAAATCCTTTTTATTATCTATAAAATTAGATAATAATATTGTGCTTAATCGTACTGAAAGCCCATTATCATGAAGATAACTAATTAAATTTGGTAAATCAATATATTTATTTTTATATGGAAGGTAAATTTCCTTGTTTCTCTCTGGAGAATAATGAACTATTGAGATTGCAGATAGGGTTAATCCAAGATCGTACCATTTTTTAACAAATGGATCAAATTTTTCTCTTTGTTCTGCTATGGCAATTCCATTTGTTTGTATTTCGATAAATGGGAAATTAAATTCTTTGAGATTTTCAAGATATTCTGTAATCTGATTTGGAAATAATGTAGGTTCTCCTTTGCTTGTTATCATTACTGTTGTAAATCCTTTTTGTTTTGCAAATAAAGCTGATTTCTTAAAGTTTCTCCAGTTAATTATTGCCGGCTTTAGTTCGATTCCATTTTTTGGCGTCATTTTTGATATGCAAAATGGACATCTGGCATTACAAGCTTCAGTTCCTGCAACAATACTGAAGGTTTTCATTTTCCCTCCCATTTGTTGATTAATGTTTCTCTTAGATCAAAACCAAAAGCTCTTTCGCTTACAACTATTATTGGCGGTCCTTGAAGTCTTTTATATACTGATTTTCTTAGTAAATTGTAAGTTTCATAAACTAATTTTTTGAAAGTTTCTATGTCATATTTATCATAGATTATTTTTCCATCTAAGTAAGGCAAAAATTTTTCTGGATTTAATTTTCTTTTCTTAAAAAGATTCACCAGATCTTTAGGTTCTATTCTATTTTCAACGAATTCATTAACTATTGGAGCAACAACATCATAATCAAATGGATCAAATTGTCCTTCACTTAATTCTGCAGAAGGTTTTATTTTAAAAACTTCTTCTGGAATTATTTCTTTTTTATATTTTTTATTGACATATCTTGATATTTTATAAACATCTATCTTCGTTAAATCTCCTATTATAGAGATACCACCACACATATCACCATAAAGTGTTGCATAACCAAGTGCAATTTCAGTTTCGTTTCCGTTTGATATTAATAATGATCCTGTATCATTTGATTCAAGCATCATTAAAATGCCCCTAATTCTTGCGTGAATATTCTCTTTTGCAACTTTATTTTTTATCTCATGAGAATTTTTTTCAAATGTTGATTTTATTTCGTTGTCTATTGTTTGTATAGGGACGATTTTATATTCTATATTAAGATTAGATGCTAATTTTTTTGCTATAGACTTTGTAATTTCTGTATTAAATTTAGATGGAAGGTTATATGCCGATACATTTTCTGCACCAAATGCATCCACGGTTATTGCCAATCCCAAAGAAGAATCTATTCCTCCAGAAATCGGAATTATTGCTTTTTTGAATCCTGTTTTTAATGCATAATCTTTCAAACTCATAACTAAAGCTTCATAAACTTCTTTTTCATTATTCAATTCTGGAATTTTTATTGAAGGTAATTTTTTATCTAAGTCTATTATTATAGTTTCTTCTTTAAATTGATTTCCCAATGCAAGAAGATTTCCTTTTTCATCGTAAAATAAACTTTCACCATCAAATGGTATTATATTCTTTCCATTGTCAGAAGCACCAACTGTGTTAACATAAACAAAGGGTATTTTAAAATTTTTAATGTGTTGTTTAATCTTATCGTTTCTTTTCGAACGTTTTTTTGGATAAAAAGGAGAGGCATTTATATTAATTATTAAATCTGCTCCTTGTTCAGCAAGCTCTTTAATTGGTTTTATTTCATAATCATCATCCCACATATCTTCGCATATAGAAATTCCTAATTTTATAATTTTATTTTTAATATTTACAGATATTGGTTTTCTTTTTTCAGAAGAAGAAAAATATCTTTTGTCATCAAAATATCTATAGTTTGGAAGAAGAGTTTTATATGACTTTCCAATAATCTTTTTATTTTGCAATACAACTGCTGCATTATATCTTCTGATTTTTCCATCTTCATTTTTCTTTTTGGAATCAATATCAATAAAACCTATAACTGCGATTATTCCAGATGTACTTTTTTGAATTTCTCTTATGGCATTTATATTTTCACTTACAAAACTCTTATCTTCTATTAAATCCGAAATACAATATCCAGTTACGGCCATCTCTGGAAAGATAATAAGATCTATAAAATCTTTTTTTGCATTTTCAATTTCTTTTATTATCTTTTTTGTATTTCCAGATATGTCCCCTGTTATTGGGTTCATTTGCACAAGTGCTATTTTCATTTTTACTCCTGTAATATTTTTTCTAAATCATTTACTGTAATTAGTTTTGCTCCTTTATCTTTCCATTTGTCTAAAACTTCTTCGAACGGTAAATTTGGCAATTCTTTTATTGCATCTATGGGAACATAAACTTCAATCCCACGTTCAAGCAACCCAAGTACTGCATAATTTACACATACATTGGTTGCTACCCCATAAACAATTGCCCTATCTGGTTTTATTAAGTTAACTATCATATCTGCATGTTTATTTCCTTGAAAAATATCAAAATGATCTTTATATAATATTATGTTTCTAGTAGATTTTATTTTATTTTCATCAAATCTTTCATCTTTCCAATCTACAACATAGGGATTACTTGGCGTTGTAGCTTTTATAAAATCTGCTCCTGATGTTCCCCTCATGCAATGTTCCGGATAGGTATTTTTATAATCTGGATTGTCTGATAGTTCTTTTGAATCTTTATCATGTAAGTCTCCAGTATTAACAACTTTTTTTTTGTATTTTCTGGCTTTTTTTGTTATTGTGTATAGGTTGTCCTCAATAGTTTCAGCATGATTAACATATAATTTTCCTGACTCATACATAAAATCATTTGCTGTATCCACATTCCAAAATATTGTTTTCATTTTGGTTACCTCCTGAAATATATCTTCTTGTAAGATTATCAACTAATTCCTCTAGTTTTTTAGAAACCTTGAAAGTGTAAGGAGAGTTAACTTTGACTTGTTTGTATTTATCTGGAAGTTTTGTAATAGAATCCAAACAATATTTTCTTGTTTCTTCTAAACTTTTTCTTTCATAAACTCTTTCTCCATCTTTGACAATTAATTCTAAAAGTGGTTGTCCATCTACTTTTTCATTTTCAAGGGCAAGAATATCATAAGAATATTTTCCATTTTCATCTAATACTCTGTAAACTTGTTTTTTTCCTGGATATGTTTTCTTTCCATAAGCTAATTTTATTTTAGCTCCATCTTTATCTTCAACTAATTTGTAAACTCCAGGAATAGCAGCTACTGGTTTAGCTGTTATCATCTCTGTTCCTACACCATATGCATCTATGTTTGCTCCTCTTCTGATTAAATCATCTATTGTATATTCATTGAGATCATTGCTTGCAACTATCTTTACATAATCTAAATTTCTTTCATCTAAAATTTTTCTTACGTTTTTGGATAAATTTAGTAAAGGTTCAGAATCAAGTCTTACTCCACCTAATTTTTTGCCTTCTCTTTCAATTTCTTTTGCAACAACTGCTGCATTTCTTGCACCTTGTAATGTATCATATGTATCTATTAATAATATTGGATTGTTTGAAAATGTTTTTACATATGCTCTAAAGGCATCTAATTCGTTTGGAAAACTCATAACAAAACTATGTGCTTGTGTTCCGCTGATTGGAATTCCATATTCTTTCCCAGCCTTTATATTACTTGTTGCAGCAGCTCCAGCAATATATGATGCTCTTGCACCTTTCATTGAAGCATCTTCTCCATGAGCCCTTCTTAATCCAAAATCAACAACCTTTGCACCTTGGGCAGCATTGACAATTCTATTTGCTTTAGTTGCAATCATTGTTTGATAGTTTATTATGTTGAGCAAAGTAGTTTCTAAAAATTGAGCTTGGCTTCTTTTTGCAGTTACTCTTAATATTGGAGTATTCTCTGTTATTGGTGTTCCTTCTTTGACAGCATATATATCACCTTCAAATTTAAAGTTCTTTAATGATTCAAGAAAATCTTGTTTAAACAATCTTTGATTTTTAAGATAATCGATATCTTCATCTTGGAATTTTATGTTTGTTGCATAATCTACAGCATCTTCTATACCATTTGCTATAAAATATCCCCAGTCTTTAGGTAATTTTCTTATAAAAAGTTCGAATGTAGCAGTTTCATCTTTATTATTATCAAAATATGCTGCATTCATTGTTAACTGGTACAAATCGGTTAGCAATGTTTTTTCATTTTGTTTGTTTTGTTTTGCCATTTTGTATAGATAGTGTTTTTTTTACACTAAGTTAATTTATAGTATACACAAACTGATATATAAACTTTTCGAAAAAAGAAGGCTAAATTGAGCGATTTTCAGAAAAATTTCTCTTTTCGATCAAAAAAGATGTATAATTTATATGTTATTTTTATAGAGTGGTAACAAATAGAAAGATTTATAAAGTGTTATTTAGGTTAAATTATTTAAAATGGGAACTATAGATGATGAATTAGCAAAATTACCAGATAGTAATCTTAAACCTGAAGATATAGCTAGATATAATGCTGAAAATACTGCACCGCCTGCTGATAATACGGCAGAAATAGACAATAAAAGAAATGAGATTATAGGAAAATATAGAAATACAAACAAATTGATTGGAAGAATTTCTACAAGTTGTTTGGTTCTGGGATTGGCTACCTTTTTTGGGGGTGCGGGAATAGGAATTTATAAAATAGATGGTGGACATTATAGAAAATCTCCAGAAGTTGTAGAATACCTTAACATGGGAAAAACACTTTCTAATTTAGAATTAACAACAATAAGTGCACCAGAATTGCCATATAAATCAGATAGTATTCGTGATGATTTAAGAATTCTTTATGACGATAATATTGATGCAAAAAAACAGGCTTTTGATAGAGCTAGACAAATAGTTAGTCAAGATATTGAAATTAAAGAAAAAGAAGAAATTGTTGCAAGATATCTAAACGAAATAAAGATTGGATATAAAGTTTTGACTTATGGTCTTTCAATTGGTATAGCTTTAATGATAATTCCATTTGGTTTAGCAATTCTTAATTTAGTTAATCTTGGAAATAGAAACAAAAAATTGCGAAAACTGGAAGAATTAACACAACAATAGGATATCAACAAAAT
>DATDYQ010000105.1:0-4084 GCA_035288965.1 Candidatus Nanoarchaeia archaeon | reverse complement strand
TTTATAAATTAATTAATAACGAAAACAATATGATATCTATATGGGGAAATTTAAAAGCACATAAGAAAATATTATTTGGAGCTCTATTACTAGCTACAATTAATCAAGTATTTTCATTACTAGATCCTCAAATTTTTAGATTGATAATAGATAATTATGCAACTAAATTTAATAATCTTCCAAAAGACGTTTTTTTTAAAGGAATTTTATTATTATTATTAGCTTCTATGAGTGTTGCTTTAATTTCAAGAATAGCAAAAAACTTCCAAGATTATTATGTAAGTGTTATTACACAAAGAGTTGGAACCACATTATATTCTAATAGTGTTAAACATACTCTTTCCTTACCTTATGAAATATTTGAAGATCAACGTTCAGGAGAAGTTTTACTTAAACTGCAAAAAGCAAGATTAGATAATCAAACAATAATTCAAAGTTTCATTAACACCGTATTTCTTTCATTAATAGGAATATTATTTGTTTTAATCTATGCATTTATGGTTAATTGGATGATTGGATTAGTATATTTATTAATAATTCCAATATTAGGAGTATTTAGTTTTTTAATTAGTAAAAGAATAAAAGCAGCACAAAAAAGTATTGTAATTGAATCAGCAGAACTAGCAGGATCAACTACAGAAACCCTAAGAAACGTAGAATTAGTTAAAAGTTTAGGTTTAGAAACCCAAGAAATTGAAAGACTAAATGATGTCAATAAAAAAATCCTTGGTTTAGAACTTAAAAAAATAAAATTAATAAGAAAATTAAGTTTTATTCAGGGAACTTTAATTAACACGATGAGAGTAGGAGTACTATTTTTAATGTTATGGTTAATATTTAAAGCAGATATTACTCTTGGGCAATTCTTTACACTTTATATTTATTCATTTTTTATCTTTACACCATTAGGGGAATTTGGAACCATAGCTGCGCAATATCAAGAAGCCAGGGCAAGCAATGAACAATTAGATAAAATTTTAAGTATACAACCAAAGAAAAAACCATCTAATGCAATTAAACTTGGAAAATTAAATTCAATAACATTTAAAGATGTTAGTTTTGCTTACAAATCAGGAAATGTTCATTCTGTTAAAAATATCAATTTAACAATCAAAGGTGGAGAGACAATAGCTTTTGCAGGCCCTTCTGGATCTGGAAAAACAACTATGATAAAATTAATAGTTGGCTTATATAATCAAACTAAAGGAAATATATTATTAAATGAAGTTGATTCAAAAAAAATAGATTATGATGAATTAAGAAAAAGAATAGGATTAGTTTCACAAGAAACACAATTATTTGCAGGAACAATAAAAGAAAACTTACTATTTGTTAATCCTAAAGCTACTGATAAAGAATGTCTGGAGGTTATTAAGCTAGCTTCTGTAACAAATATTCTTGATCGAGGTGGAAAAGGATTAAATACAAAAATAGGAGAAGGAGGCATTAAAATATCAGGTGGAGAACGTCAAAGATTAGCAATCGCCCGTGCTTTACTAAGAAATCCTGATTTAATCATTTTTGATGAAGCAACATCTTCTCTTGATTCAATAACAGAAAAAGCAATAACTCAGACAATTAAAGATATTAAAAAAGCTAAGCCAAGCTTAATCATAGTTTTAGTAGCTCATAGATTATCTACAATAGCTCATGCAAAAAGAATATATGTTTTAGAAAAAGGAAAAGTTATAGAAACAGGAACTCATAATTCATTATTGAAGAAAAAAGGGTTATATGCAGCATTTTGGAGAGAACAAAGTGCAAATGGTAATGATAAGACTATTTCAAGCTAAAAAAATAAATAATAATTTTAAATTTTTTATATAGAAAACTATAAAAAGCCTAATAATATTAAACTATAAAAAGGAGGAATTAAATTTGGCCAATAAAGAGTATGTATTTGGATTAATTGGTTATATTTTTTATTGGATTGGTTTTATACTTACTGTTCCTTTTTGGGTATTGGCTATTGTAGCTGTTCTAAGTAAGGTCGGTGGAGACGGCGTTTCATCAGAGGCAGAGAGAGTTTTGGTTATATTATTATTGCTTTTATTTTTTAGCATATTTGTTTTAGCAACTAAAGGCATATACAGATTGAAGGATAAACAAAAGACAAGTAGTAAATTCTCTATATCAAGCGGGATAATTGCCATATTATTAGTTATCATCGTTTTTATTATTTTTGCAGCATTATCTTCTCTGCCAGAATCATTTGAAGATGGGGGTTATTTATTATTAACTTTTTCTCCTTTAATAATTGGAGGCATATTATCATTAATATCCGGATTTTTAGTAAAAAATAATTCTTAATTTATGCAAAGTATATTCATAAAGTTTATAAACAAACCATAATTTATATCGAATATGAAAAGTAAAATTAAAAATAAATTGTTTGTAGTAACAATCTTCTTAGTTATGGGAATAATAATTGGAGCTTTAGGAGCTTATTATACATTAAATACAAAACAATTAAGTTTATCAAATAATTATCTCGATTTACAAAGCAAACAAACACAATTTCAACCTTTAAATCTCGCTAACCAAGAAACACATACTGTTTATATTACGGTTCCAGCTGTTGACAACAATAATAACGGTGTTACAACAAGAGTGGTAGTAAGTGCAACTCCAGGAACAGGTAAAACATTAATTGATGTTGATCATCTATTATTCTGGCAAGATACACAAAGTAGTATAAGAACAGCCAAAGAAGTTGCTCAAAAAGAAACAGGCTTAGATTTATCAAAATATGACTTAGTCTATGGTATAGAAGCAAATGCATCTGTTATCTCAGGACCAAGTGCAGGAGCAACATTAACAGTTGCAACAATAGCCGCTTTAGAAAATAAACAGGTTAAATCAGATGTTTTAATGACAGGAGCAATTAATCATGATGGAACTATCGGTCCAGTTGGAGGTATTACAGATAAAGCAAAAGCAGCAAAAGCAGCAGGAGCAACAACATTCCTAGTTCCATTATTACAAGGAAATGAAGTTACATATGAAACTAAAGAATATTGTAGAGATTTTAAGTTTAGCAAATTCTGTAATATAGAACAAGTTCCTAAAAAAGTTAATGTTGCAGAAGAAGTTGGAATTAAGATAGTAGAAGTACAAAATATTAAGGAAGCAATGGATTATTTCTATCAATAATTATTTTAGAGTAGTTACATTAGAAAGATTTATAAATCATTATTTTACTTAAATTTAATTAAAATGAGAACAATAGACGAAGCATTAGCAAGCTTGCCAGATAGCAATCTTACACCTGAAGATATTGCTAGATATCGCGCTGAAAATAAAACAGAAGAGGAAATAAAAATTGGAAGAGGTTATACAATTTTAGAAACTAAATTGGGAGACAACGATATCGGATTATATGTAGCATTAAAGAAAACAGATTTTAGTTTAAACTGGAATGAAGCCTTGCAAAAAGTTTTATCAGAAGGATATATAGAGCTTACACCAAATCAATTTAGAGATTATGTAATCGGATTCAAAGAATTTTTTGAAGATAAGAAAAAATTACATTATGCTGATGGAAGCGAAGTTGAAAGAGGGGTTATAGAAAGCGCTTATGAAGAAATGTTTAATGAAAATAAGGAACAAAGATGGAGAGCTGAACATTTAGATGCTATATTCGATGAAAAAGCTAATATGAATGGTGTAATAATCATGAATTATGGACATAGACTTGAAAATGGAGTTCCTAAACCTTTATTTTCAGAAGAAATTTCAGATAATATCTCAAGCTCTAATGGATGGTTTAATTTAGAAGATACAGATAGAAGAACAGGACTTGTAACTAAAGTAAATAATACTAGCGGAGAAGCATATTTTTATGCGCCAATTATAGGAATGGTCTCGGGGTTCAGCGCTAGTTCGGACAGGGCTGGCCTTGTCTGCGATGAGGACTCTGGCTTCTGGGGTGTTAGGCTCGGGGTGCGTCGCGCAAAAATTTTAAAGTAATTTATCAATAGTTAACTTTAAAAACTATTTTCTATTATATATTTTGCATGAGACATATTGATTTAGAAAAACTAAAAAGAGAACAAGAGTCTTTAATAGATGAAGTTATTTTAGA
>DATDYQ010000104.1:0-76464 GCA_035288965.1 Candidatus Nanoarchaeia archaeon | reverse complement strand
TGGAGAGAGAAATGTTTTAGTTTTAATGGATTATGATATTTCAATAATAAAAGATCAAGTAACTCAAAGTGAAAATAAATTTAGCCAAAGTTTACCAGTTCCAATTGGATTAATAACTCAGGCTACTAAAGATATTGTAGCAAGCGAGATTGCAAGAGGAGATTTTTTTGATCAACCATTTTACATTAAACATAGAGGTGAGATTGTTGTTGTAAAAACATTTGTTGGAGATAGCAAGATTTATGAAATAAAGATAAGAGATTTAAATGATCCTTTACAATATGTTCCTTATGAATTTAAGTTTGCAATAAAAAGCTGGGTGACAAGTTGAAAAAAATAAAAGCAATATTCATGATTGTAATTTTATTAGTTGCAACAATATTTGGAGCTAGTTTATTCTCTAATAATGTAGAAGCACAGACAGATAGTCTACCAAGTGTAGAAAAAGCTTGTTGCGAAAACACAAAAAGCGGAGCACAATGTGTTTATACTGATGTTAATGATTGTGGAGATGGAAATAAAAATAATGTTTTTTGCGATCAAACAGATTATTGTACGACTGGAAGTTGCGTAAGTTCAAAAACAGGAGAGTGTGAAGATAGTGTTCCAAGACCATTATGTAATTTGCCTGATACTTGGCTTAAAACAAGTTGTGATCAAAGAACAGATGCTCAACTTGGATGTTGTAAATTACCAACCGGATATTCCTATATTACTCAAGCAAAATGTAATGCTTTTTTGACTGGAGATTTAAAATTAAATGAAGTTTTTGATACAAAAATAACAAATGAGTTAGAATGTTTAAGTAAAAGTAATTCAAGAGTGGAAGGATGTTGTGTAGCAACTGGAAAATTTACTACTCAAGATAATTGTCAAGATAAAACAAGTTTTAGATCTGGGATGTTATGTAGCAATCCTGATATAAGAAGTGAAACAAGATGTGAACCTCATTTTAAAACAGGATGTTTAACTGAAAAAGATGAAGTTTATTGGTTTGATTCATGTGGTAATCCTGAAAATATTTATTCTGGAATAGGAAGCAATAATGAAGATTTATCTTATAATAATGGATTAATATTAAAGAAACAATTTTCTTGTGATCCTAATAGTGATAATGTAAATAATCCAAGTTGTGGAAATTGTGATTTCTTTCAAGGAAGTATTTGTGGAAATGCTGATTCTGAATTTAAAAGTCAAGTAAATGATGATAGAGTAAGAAATATGTGTGTAAGTTTAGATTGTCAAGAAACGAAAGTTGATGATAGAAATACACAACTTGACGGAAGAACAAGAAATAGTGGAGATAACTGGTGCCAATATGAAGGAGCTACTGGGGAAGGAAAAGATTTAGTTGGCTCAAGACAATATGTAAGAAAATGTTACAATGGAGAAGAATATGTTGAGGCTTGTGGAGAAAGAAGAACAACAGTTTGTGTTCAAGGAGATGTTCCTACTGAGATAACTGAATTTCAATCTGGATTAAGTGCTGCATTATGTGCTCCCAATAGGGCTGTTGATTGTGTAGAAGTAAATAAAGATGAAGGAACTAATTGTGGAGATGTAAGCAATATAACAATAAGTATTGGAGCTGAGTGTGATTATTTAAAGGATGATAATGGAAATGTTTATGAGGGACAAGAAAATGAATATGATGATTGTAAAGCTAAACAATTATGCAGAAAGAAAAAATGTGATATATTAGCTGGAAGTTGTTTCTGGAATGATGATGTTAAATTATGTGCCCCTGAAGTTTCACTTGGAGATCTTGGAAAACAAGAAAATACATGTTTTGGAAAAATAGAATTTCAATCTGTTTATGCAAAAAAAGGATTTGATGTTATAACCGGAGATTATGATTGTGTAGAAGGATGTGATGTTTATAAAAGTGATTTTGCAACAGGATTTAGTAATTATTGCAGAAGTTTAGGCGATTGTGGATATAGTTATAATGTTGAGGGAAAAGTAAGTGATACAAGTTTTAGATTTACTGGACCTCAAAAAAAGATTAAAGGAATAGCTAGAAAAGCACAAACAATAAGTCCTGAGGCATTTAGCGAATTTGCAAAAGCGAGTGAACCTTTACATTCTAGCTTATTTACTTCACTTTATGTGGCTGAAATAATTCTTGCTGGTGGAAGTGCCAATTATAATGGTATTGTTGATGAAAGTTGGTATCAAGATAGAACAGGTAAATTAAAAGGTATTGCAGGATCTTTATTAGTTGGGATATTATCTTGGAAAGGATTGAAATGGTTATTTGGAGCAATAAAGGGTGGTGGTAGTGGACCAGGTTATGGAGAGATCGGAGGATTAATTGGACCAGCTGAAGCTCCAGCACATGGATTTTTAGCAAGTTCTTTAGGAAAGATTGCAGCGTTCCTTTCTAATCCAATTGTTATAGTTGTATTATCTGCATTTGCTGTATATTTCTTGATTACATATTTTTTCTCAGCTACAAAAACATTAACTTACACAATAAGCTGTGATCCTTATGTTGCTCCTGCTGGCGGAAATGATTGCGAAAAATGCAATACTGATTATGAAAAATGTGATGATTATAAATGCACTAGTTTAGGACAAAGTTGTCAATTATTAAATAAAGGAAGTGGAAATGAAACTTGTACTTGGGTAAACAAAGGAGATGTTATTGCTCCTGTAATAAACCCATTGGCTGTTGATCCTATAACAAATGAGGATATTCAAACACAAGCTAATGGGTATGTTATAAGTGGAGAACAAGAATATAGAGATTTACAGATTGGAATTAAAACAGATAAAATAAGTCAATGTAAGGTAAGCAAAGAAAGAAGTTTAGGAAGTGATTCTGTTGTTGAATATAATAGAATGAGCGATTTCTTTGGAGATAATCAATACAAAAAAGAACATATATTTACAGTTCCGATAATAAATGAGGCTGAAGATGATATAATTGCAATAAGTGATTCAGGAGATTATGATTTATATGTTAGATGTAAAAGTGCAAATACAGATGAAAATAATAGGGAGATTGTTACAGGAAGTGATTATAAAATTGGATTTACAATTGCTAAAGGTCCAGATACAGGAAGTCCAATTGTGAAAGGATTTAATATCATAAATAATGCCAAGTTGAAATTTAATACCAAGAATATTACAATAGCTGCTTATGTTGATGATGAAAGTGAATTAATTGCGAATGGCGGATGTAAATATTCAAGTAAAGATGAAAGTTATCAAAAGATGTTGAACAATTTAAGTTGCGGAGATTCAAGAATAGATACAATTTATGGAAGATTATATGCTTGTGGTGGAATATTAGGCGGATTACAGAATGAACAAGATAATGTTTATTATTTCAGATGTCAAGACATTAATGGAAATGTAAATAGAGATGCAAGTTATCCTGCAGGAGGATTGCATTTATTTGTTTCAAGAGCATTAAACATTACTAATGTTGAACCTAGTGGAACAATATTTGACAAGAGATTTAATTTAACTACAACTACAGTAAGAGGGGCGGAAGAAGGAAGAGCAAATTGTTATTGGACATTTAATGATTATTTTGACCCTGGAAGTACTAAGTTTGATGCAACAAATTCAACTGAACATAGTTATGAATTTGTTGGATTACAAAAAGGATATTATGATCCTAAAGTTTGGTGTAGAGATATAGCGGGAAATGAAGCTATAGGAAGGACTAATTTTACCGTAGAAATTGATGAAATTCCACCAAGTGTTAAGAAGATTTATACTGATTCAACTAGATTATATGTTGAGATGGATGAAGATTCAATTTGCGAATATAATAATTTACCATTTAGTTTTGGAAATGGAAATAGAATGCCAGATGATGATAGCAAGTTACATAAGGCTGCCTTAGACGAAAATAATGCTTATTATATAATATGCAGAGATAGATTTGAAAATGAAGCTAGCTTTACTGTTTATCCTTAGAATATCTTTTGGTCCATCTTTTCCAACCTTTTTTTAATTCTTCCGTTAACTTAACAGATTCTTTATCATCTTTTATTAGTCCAAAATATTTTTCTAGTCCTTCACCTGTTTTCTTCTTTTCTAACATATAATTTTTATGAATGATAAAGCTTATATATTTAACTTACCTTTTAATAAATATGGCAAAAATTACAATTGATAAAAATATACGTCATGGAAAACCTATAATAAAAGGAACTAGAATAACAGTAGATGAAGTACTCGGGATGCTAGAAAGTGGTATGGATTATGATGAAATAAAAAAAGAATATGGGATTACAAAAGAACAAGTACTTACAGTTATTAAATATGCTTCTTCTATGATTAAAGGTGAGAAGATAAGTCGGATACATGCGTGAACATGAAAATTTTTTTAGATGAAAATATTCCAAGATCATTTGCTATAGAACTTAGAAATATTGGATTTGAAACCCAACATGTTGCGAATGTTGGTTTAACAGGAGCAACCGATAAAGATATAGCAACCTATGCCAAGAAACAAAAATCTATCTTGATCACTAAAGATCTAGAATTTGGTAGTTTCATTTTATATCCTAAAGGAACACACTATGGATTGATTATAATAAGATTACCTAATAATTTTACCCCAGATAAAGTTTTAAAAATATTAAAAAATTTCTTAGTTAATATTGGAGAAAATAATTTAATCGGTAAAATCGTTGTATTGGAGGTTGGTAGATATAGGATAAGAGATGCTTTGTAAGATAGAAAGTTTTATATTTAAAGTTTAATCTTTTTAAAATATGAAAAAGGGGCAGAATCAGTTAATTTTTATTTATATCTTTGCGATTGTTGTTATTGGTTTGATAGTAATATTTGGATATAGAGCAATAAAAAATTTTAAAGATTTGGGTGATGAAGGGCAGATTGTTTTATTTATTGATGGCATTAAAAATAAAGTTAATGATGTTTATAGTTTAGATAAAGGAAGTTCAATAAAATTAGATGATATAATATTACCAAGCAAAGTTCGAGAGATTTGTTTTGTTGATGTTGATATGCCATTAAATGATATAATTGATGATGAATTAATAGATCAAGTTGTTAGAGATTCTTTAGATTCGGGAAGCCAAAATAATTTATTTTTTGTTCCACAGAGAGGACAAAGCTTGAGTAAAGTTAGATTTTTTGTTGAACATATTAAACCAATAGAAAATCCATTATGTGTAACTGATATGAGAATAACTTTAGAGAATAAGGGAGATTATGTAAGTGTTAGTAGATGAAAAAAGGACAAGATTATCAGTTTAACTGGATTTTTATTTTAGTTGCTGGAATTATATTATTAATATTTTTTGCTGGATTTGGAATAAGATATAAATCATTACAAGATAAAAGAGAGCAAGCCAATATTGTGAGAAGCTTGAATAATGGCATTAATGGATTAAATAATAATAATTTGTATACTGAAATAAATATCGGAAGTAAAGATGTTGAAATTAATTGCAATGAAATAAGTTTGGGAGAGTTTAGTCAAAGCTTTGATGATAAAATATTATTTGCAGATACTGTTAATGAGAAGGCATTTGTTTGGGTAAAAAGATTAAATTTCCCTTATCCTATTACTAATCTTATTTACTTTGCTGATTTAGATAAAGAATATGTTTTTCTTTATAATAAAAAAAGTGAAGATTTTGTTGATAAACTGATAGATGACATTCCTAAACAGATTAATGTAATAAAAACAGAGAGTTTAGTTGATATTGGTGAAGATGCAAAGATTATAGCTTTTTTTAATATAAATCGACAATCACTATGGAATTATGAACATATTGTGATTAATTTAGATAAAGAAACAATTTCTTTTGGACAAAAAATGCCAACAGTGCCTAAAGAAAGTGAAAATTATCCTCTAGAATCTGAAGAAATAGCCTACCTTAATGAAGAATTTTTATATGCAGCAATATTTAGCAACAATGATAATTATAATTGCGGATTTAATGAAGCTATCAATAAAATAAGATTAATTAACAAAATTTATCTTGAAAGGACAAATTTGATTGACAAAAAATGTAGTTATCCAAGTAACATATTTTATCAAATTAATGATGATATAGAAGAAAAAAAATATGATTTGTTGAGTTTATATGAAAAAGAGCTTGATGAACAGAATAATAGATTGGGGAGAGAGGGATGCATAACAATTTACTAAAAAGAGGACAATTGCAGATTCAGGAAACGATGCTAGTTTTAATTGTTTTTGTAGTTATTTTCATGATAGCTTTTATTTTCTATTACAGATTTACTACAGAAAGCATAAAGAATGAAAATGTTAAATTTAATGATGAAAGATTTAGTTTACTAACAAATAATTTGCCAAACATGGCTGAATTTAAATGTACGAGTAATAAACAAGAAGAAGATTGTTTGGATGCTTTAAAATTAGTAGCTTTTAGCCAAGTTTCTAGCGAGTATAAAAAAGAATTTGGAGCGAGTAAATTAACTGTTAAAGTTATCTACCCTGAAACTAATGAAGAGATATGTCAAAAAGGAAACATAAGAGATTGTGGAATATTTGATTTATATGAAGCAGGATCAATTAATGCAGATAGTGTTAAGAAAGTAAGTACTCCAATATCTATATTTTATCCTAATGATAATTTGTATAAAATAGGTGTTTTAGAGGTTGAATGGTATGGGTAAAGGGCAGATTGATATGATTGGAATAACAGTTGTATTATTACTCATAATTATAATAGGAATTGTTGCTTTAAGATTTAGCATAACTAAAGTTGAAAGTAATCAGGATAATACATTGAATAGCATAAAAGCAAATAATCTAGTTAATGCTTTAGTTAAAGCTAGCAGTTGTGATAGTAATTTAAAAGAAGCTATGAAAAATTGTTGTGAAAATAGCGATTTTTGCGGACAGAATGCTTGCGATTTTTTAGAAAAAGAAGCTAAATCAATCTTTGATAAAACAATAACAAGCAATTATTTGCTAGAAATCAAAAATGAAGATAAAAGTTGCTTTAATCTCGGGAAATGTGAGCAAGGAATAAGTTCTAGTCCTTACTTTGTTAATGAGCTAGAAATCAAACTAAAAATCTGCGAAAAATGAAAGATAATTTTTACTCAAAAGTTAGAACTTTTCTTCGTGAAATTTTTTTGATAATCTTAGGTTATAGCGTCTATAAACACCAAATTTTGATGAATTGGGATTTTAATATATTCTAGAGTAGATAAATGTTTATAAACAAACATTAGTTTTTGATTTATGGATATATTGCTAAAAGAGAGGACGCCAAAAAAAAGATGGAGATGTCTTCTTCGTGAAATGCAATTAATGATCCAAGATATAAATACAAAAATATAAACACGGAGGTGTTTTATAAAATGCAAGAAAACTTTGCGATAAAAGCGAAGACAGCAATTAGAAAAATAGCAGCTGTCGGAGCAGGTGTAGCAATGCTCGGAGCTACGATGAGCGGAGCTTTAGCAGCAAGTTACACATTAGGTGATTACCCAAAACCATTTGTTATGGATGGGAAATACCAAAATTTAGCTTATGTCTTTGGTGATACAGCAGCATCAGAAGATAATGTAGCTTTAACAGCTATTTCTAATAAAATTGCTGGATCTGTAACTTCTGGAAGCGGTGGAGGCGGAGGAACTGTAACAAAAACCACAATAACAGGTGGTGTTGAAGAAGATATTCCTCTTGGAGTTGCTTTAACAACTACAAACCAGATAGATGCAGACTTAGACGATGGAGATATAAAAAGCTTACTTGACACAGAAATGAACTGGAGAAGTTCACAATATGATATTAGCGAACATGTTGTGATAAATGCCCTAAGTAATGGAACAGCATTCCAGACAAGCTTGACAAGTGGCGAAGACGATTATAAAGATGGAATTTTCTTAGAAATACCAAGAAATGGATTGTATTACTACTATGCATTTGATGAAGCCATTAACTTAAGCGACTCAGCAAATCCAGTAAATACAAACTACCCATTAGAATTAAATTTCTTGGGAAGAAAATTAAAGATAACAACCATATCTGCAACACAATTTACAGCAAATGTAGGAGCTGAATACTTCTTAAAAGTTGGAGAAAGTATTGTAGTTGATGGAAAGACAGTTACATTAAACAATGTAGCATCTGGAACAAGCCCACAATCTGTAATCTTAAGTGTCGATGGTGTTCAAGAATCTGTAAGCGGTGGAAGTACAGAAACCGTAAACGGACTTGACGTCAAAGTAGATGAAACATTCTATTCTGATACAACAGCTGAAAGATCAGCTACACTTATTGTTGGAAAAGAAGCTACAAAGACCTATAAAAATGGAGACTCTTATATTGGAGAACCAGAACAAAGTCCAGATTGGAAATGGGACATCGGTGCATTAACGAGTAATTCGGCTACAAGCATTGTAAACAACAACTCAGGAATCTATGTTGGAGGTATTAAATTTGGAGTTAGAAATAACTTCTTAAGAGATACTAAAGCTAGAGGAGCTGTTGCAGCTGGAGAATGTATTTCATACCCAGAAAATTATGTAAGCGTCTGTTATGATAAATTAAATGTAGCAGATGATGATTACATGGATTTGTGGTTTGAATATCTATCTAGTGCAGATTTATCTGTTGCAGGTATCGCAGGAGTACCTTCTAGTGCACAAGCTGTACACATTTACACAGACCAATCAGAAGGTTTAGTGGTAGATGCAGATAGCGATGGAACTTCTAGAAACTGGGCAGACAATAATGTAACTACAGAAAAGAAGACTAAAGATATTTATTTCTACACAGATGTACTTGATGCAAGACACAACGCAACTATGTTGTTTTACTATGATAACGATGTAAAAGATATAGTGTATGCAGGTAATATAAGTGATCCAGAAGGTGGTGAAGGAGTTCAAGGAAATATGTCTACTAAGTTTGCACACGTAAACTTTGGAGATACAAAGAACAATAACGCACAATTGCATTTAAATGCAGTAAACCAAACAACAACAGGGCACTACAATATTACATTAAGATTGTTAGAAACAACAGACTTTGCTGAAACAGAAAATATAACCACAACTTGGGCTTTAAGTGGGGGTAAATTTAGAACACTTGGAGCAACTGCTGGCGGAAGTACAGCTGAGGGAATAGATGTATCTTGGTGCCCAACAGGAGTTACTTGTACTCTTCTTGGTGCAAAGGATGAAAACCATAGAACAAAATTTGGAGTTATCATCGAAAACCCAGATAGCCAAGGTTCAAGTGATAGAGTACACTTAATGATACCAAGCGATTTAGTACAGGGAATCGCAAAGGTCGGTGGAACTAGAACAGAAGTTTCTGGAGATGAAACACCAAGTGTAACAACAACAGCACCAACACCAAAGAAAGCAAGTCAAGTAACAAACATAGCTTCTTGGAATGTAATCTCAGTTGGTGGACCATGTGTTAACAGTGTAACAGCAAGTTTACTTGGAGTTGCAGCTGGATCATGTGGAGCAGCATCTGGAATAGCACAGGACACAGCAGTTATCCAGTTGAAAGCTAATGGAGCAAACTGGGCATTGGTTGCAGCAGGCTGGGAAGCAGCAGACACTAGAAGAGCTGGTGTAGTGTTAGCTAACTACGATGATGCAAACATAAAAGCCTTATTGTCTGGAAAGACATCAGTTACCGTAACAGGAACTTCATTAGACCTTAGCGGAATAACAGTTGCTTAAGCAACTATTTTTTCTTTTTTATATTTAATTTTAAATTTTTATTAGAAATCTATTTTATTGCGAAAACTTCTGCTTGAAATTCTTTTGTATGTTTAGAACAAAGTCTTCTACCTGCTAGTACGGCATAAGTTTCTTCTTCGCAACTCTCTATCCAGCATTTTCCTGGTTTGGGATCTGTTTTGAATTTCAATGCCATGTTATTTTTAATTATTAAAAGATTTATAAAACTATCTATCAATAATCAAATTCGTTTTAGCGAAAATTCTAACATAGAAGGTAAACAAAGTAAATAATAAATACCATAATCTGAGTTCTTTACCTTATATTGGAAAGAATCTTTTAATTCTGTAGCTGATTCCCCATCAAAAACAAAATTCTTGTTTATGGTATAAATATCTCCAGAATGTTTTATCATTCCCCTTTTTTCTAGTTTATTCATAATATTTTTATATTCCGCATGTAAAATTTGTTTAGTTTCTTCTGATTTGAATATTCTCTTTATAGGTTTTATGCGCCAAGGTCTTTTAATGGCATAACCAAGAAGGTAGTTATATATGGGGTCTAATGTTGAAAAATCAGAAATTCCCTTTCTTTTAAATCTTATTAATTCTCGTCTAACTAACTCTGATTTTAATCTTTCAGATATTTCTTCACATTTCTCTTTGTTGTAAACAGGAATCATTCTCAAATGAGTGTATGGTATCCCAGATTCAAAAAATTCTACTACTGATGGATTTACCATATGCACACTGATATTTGGTGGAAAGTTTATTGGATCATTTTTTGCATGAATCTTTGTTAAAGCGACTAAATCAATATCAGAGTCTTTTTTATAATAACCATTAATATAAGAACCATAGAGATATAGTGCTTCAATGGAAGAATAATCCTTTAGCAGATTATCTATGCAATTTTTTAAAAAATCTTCCATATTAAATTT
Organism: Candidatus Nanoarchaeia archaeon; assembly: GCA_035288965.1. Classification (GTDB taxonomy): domain Archaea; phylum Nanobdellota; class Nanobdellia; order SCGC-AAA011-G17; family JAGVZF01; genus DATDYQ01. The sequence continues at coordinate 65,852 of DATDYQ010000104.1, read as the reverse complement.
TTAATGTTTTGGATAATTCTGATTTAAGATAATTATATTGAGCTCCGTTTTTTATTGCAGAACCCAATATTTTAAGATGAATGCCACCATTAACCAAATAACCTCCACCATATCCAGGTTGAATATGTGGGAAGATATAAAAGATCGAACCAATTTTTTTTAATTTTTCGTCTATCAATTCTAAATCAAGATTATCATATGTTAAATCTAAATCTTCAAATGCAAGAAATTTTTCTAAATCAGGTCTTTTTATCGTGCCAAAATCAATTTTCCTTTCTAAAGTTTTTTCTAAAAGATTAATAACATTGTCAGTAACTTTAACTCTTTGCATCGTAGTTGAAGCAACAAGAGCTTTTTTGTCCCTTGTAACACGTTTTATATTCCAGAATAGGAAACGTTTTGAAACCTTTGGGAATACAGCAGCATCATATTCATACTCCCTTTTAATATCATCATATATTGCTTCAATATCTTCATTAAATTCAGGATATACAACCTGTCCAGAAGTTATATTACTATCAGGTAGACTTGACAATGCATCATCTAATGTTCCCATTATCTTATTAAAAATAACAAAATTTATAAAGCTATCTTTTGATTAATACTATTATATAATATATGTTCCATTTTATAAATTTTTAATGAATAGAAAGTTATATAATCGTTTAATTTTTCCTATTGATTATGAGAGATAACAAAAAAACTGCAAAGATTTTAATCACTTTATTCTTAGTGATAATTATGATAACTAGCGTACTTGGATTTATTGCCTTACAGGGAAACAGTAATAGTAATTTGGCTACAACAAAAAAGATTAATGGATATAAATTTGATTTAGTAAATGGAAGATGGGTAACGAGCATAAACGGGCAACAATTTGTTTTCGATAATTTACCAGATCAATTGAAAGGTTATGAGGTTAATGATTTAAGTTTAACTGGAAATAATTACATTATATATGATTTTAGTAAAAATGATATAGAAGATAGCCTAGCTAAACTTGAATTAGTTTTAAGATTGACCGGAAAGGGAGGATTAAGAGCCTGTTTGAATGAAAAAGAATGCGATAATGAATTGCCCATAGTTGATTGTAGCAAAGTTAATGGATTTTATTTTAAAATTAATGATGAAAAGAATATTATTAGTAAAGAAGGAAATTGTTTTAAAATTGAAGGAAGCATATTTCAGATATCTAACAACATAGATTATATAAATTATAAAATATTAGGTGTAATATGAAAACGAAAACATTTTTGATATTGTTGTTAATTTTTAGTATAGTTTTTTTTTCTAGTATATTTTATTTTAATTATAAGAAGAGTGTGATTACTTGGGAGAATGATCAAGGAGAAAAATTTAGATTTAACGTTGTTAAAACAGATAATGAATTAAATTATGTTTTAGAAGCTTATTCTGGAAATAATAAATTCTTAATACCATTCAGACATAGCCCGAAAGAACTAGAGGATATTAAATTGGATGAAAAAGCAAGAGAGGTAATTTTATATAATGAAAATAAAGCAAAGGAAAAAATCTATATCACTCAGGATCCTGATTTACCAAAGTTAACTGATAGTGAGAGCGTCTTGGCAATAGTTGAAACTAATAGAGTAACGGGAATGGCGTATTATGGGGTATTTAAAATTGATACTATAAGTGCATTAACAAGGGAAACAGATAGGGGAAAGGAACTTGAGCTGCCTGTGAAAACATGTAAAGATGCAAATAATGAAGAATCTGTGATTCTTTTAACTTTAGGAGATGAAAGCAAGATAACAGTTGACGGAAATTGTGTTATTGTAGAGGGAAAAGACGGGAAAGATTTATTTAGAGTTACAGATAAATTAGTAATGCACTTGTTGACTGTGTTTTAAAAAGATTTAAAAAAGGTTAAATTCGTTAATTTTTTGTGCCGCAGTCGCCTAATCTGGTATGGCGCCAGCCTTGAGTCTTGAGAAAGATAGCTGGTTTCCGAAAGGATGTCCAGGTTCAAATCCTGGCTGCGGCGTTTTTTTATAAATAATTTTTATGTTGTTTTTTACCTACTCGGATAAAATAAACAATTAACATTATTGCAATTATTGCTAGAAGAGTTATTATTATAATTGTAGAAGAACTTGGAGATTTTTTAATTGTTGCTGGAGGTTGCGTTTTTTCTGTATCTTTAGTTACTTCTCCAGTTGTTTCTGGAACTGATGGAGCTGCTTTATTACTAGTTATAGCAAATGTTGATAGACCATCTGTTGTAGCTTCATACAACCCATAATCTGCTGTTTCGCTAATAAGTTTTGTAGATAATTTCTTCCATGAACCTTCAGTAAAGTGTTGTAATATAATATCGTTTTTATCGACGATATTTTCTGTTAACCAAGCTTTTGTAACTTGGAATTTAAGATCAACGGACTTAATTTTTGCATTATCTAAATTGGATTTTTCTACACTGAAATATGAATTAATAAAGACTCCTTCTGGAGCAGATGTATCTTTTGGAAGAGCTTCAAGATTTTTAGTTGTTATTTTAACACTTGATGCCTTATCATTTGTTGTTATTACTAATTCTTTTAATGGAAGTTCAGGATAATCTTGTGCTATTGTTACTGGAACATTTGGTTTAAATTCAGTAATTACAATTGTATGTTCTTTTTCGGTTGGAGCAGCTGCAGAGGATGTTGTTCCGCCTGATGATGTTGCTGATGAAGTAGATGATGTTGAAGAGGATGCTGCTGCTGGAGATTTCCATGAAACCGAAACAGTATGAGTTCCTTGACCGATACTATTCACAACCAAACTGCCTACAGTAAAATTACTTGCATTTGTCATTACTGTATTATCTATTCTAAGTATAACATCTGTAACTGTTGCATTAAAGCAAGATCCTATATCATCTGTTAAATTTAATGCACCTTGTTGACTTATAGAAACTGAAAGATTATATAGATTGTGGGCACCTGAAGTACATGGGATTGATACTGTTTTATTTAAAGTTGGGAATCTAAGTATTCCAGACATGTTTACAGTTATATTTGATAAAGATGAATTTGGAAGCCAATTATTAAATGTATTGTTTGTTAGATTAATTTCGAAATATGTGAAATTTAGAGTTATATTTCTTCCAATATTCGGAGAGCCAGCAAGATTATCTACAAGACTAAATGATATATTACTAGTAATTATATTCATTATGCTCTCCCAAGATGAACGGGTAGTTATTTTACTGTTGCGCCATGAAACGTTTAAGTTATCTGTTAGATTATAGGTAGCACTTGTATTAACTATTGTAACTGAAGTGGGAGATAAGAATTTTAACCTTAGATCATCTAAAGTATAATTTGGAAGTAGGTTTACTGCGTATAATGAATAATTAAGACTTACATTTCCACCAATTACAGGAGGGGCATCGCCACCCATAAATCCTGAACCTACCTGACTTTGAACATATAATGGAGAGACTGTTCTTGCAGCTGTTTCATTAGAGAATAATGTGAACATAACTGAAAGACTTACATTTCCACGAGTTGATGGGGAGGATACATTTAATAATAAATATTTTTCTGGGTTTGAGTCAGCACCTTGTCCATATCCTGTATTGTAAGCAACATTAATAGAGAAATTTGCATTTAATGATTGAGATGTATATTCTGTTCCATTATACCAAACTGAAAATGAAGAAGCGCTTGGAACTGCCATTATAAATGAACGGGTTGCCTGTAATCCTGGAGCTGAAACATTCATTGACAGCAATGGGAAAAGTATTTGATAGGTTGGATCAACAATAGGAGTATAAACTCTAAATGTTGTATTTCCTAAACCACCAGTGTTATTAAAATTAATTGTGAAATTTAATCTATAACCCCACATTTCCATGTAGTTTGGACCCTGTATAAATGGAAGATCTGCATAGATTATATCAGCAAATGATAAGTTTGCAAGTTGAGTCTTATTTGATGTTGTGTTAAATGTCATCATTGGAGCCCAAACTTCATAGTAAGGACGAATTTGACTCCATGAATCAAAGATGAACGTTGCGTTTTCGAATGAAGAATAATCACGTACATATGGACGAGGATTTTTATAATAAGGATTCCCAGATAAGCTTACTGTTTGTGTTACATTAGCTGTTCCAGTACAATTTCCACAATAAGCTTTAGCTGTGAATATCATTGATGTATAATTTGTAAATGCTGAAACAGAGGTTGTAACATTTATAGCAATTATTGTTGCGTTTGATGGAACAACGTCCATAACTCCTGCTCCCATTCTTGTTATATTAAGGGTACATGAAGAAGTGGTATCATTTATAATCCTGAAGTCTAAACCGCAATCAGCAGCCGTACTGTTTTGAATACCACGAGGCATGAATAAAGTTACATTTAATGGTTGAGTAGCGTTACTTATTCCTACATTGGAAACATTTATTGTTATTGTGTAATTTCTTGAGAAATTTCCTATTTGAAAACTTGGATATGTTGTTCCATTAATAAAAGTTATATTGAGTTGTACCGCAGATACTTCTTTAATTGCTAGAAATAAAATAGACAACAACACTATATTTAGTAATATCCTCTTTTTATTCATCATTCACCTAAGAATTGAATTATTCCTTAGTATTTAAATTTTTCTTTCTTAATAAGAATATTAATGATGCTAGTAATATTATAACCATTGGTATAAAGATAAATAAAAGATTGTTATTAGGTTTTTTGATATCATTATTCACAACATTTCCAGTAACACTTGATGAAGAGTTATCTTCAGTATTTTCTTTTTCTGTATTCTTAAGAACAGCAAATCTTATCATTGCATTACCATCAGTTCCATTTTTGTAATTTATTAGTCTAATAGATATATCATCTACTTCATCCTTGTTTAGATCTATATAAGTTCGAGCATTTTCTTTTAATGTTGTGTAAACCGTATTATTTCTATATGGAAAAATTGCTATATCTACACCTTTGTATTGTATTTTCTTTATTACAATTGCATGTTCATGATCAAAAAGAGTAAATAAGATAGCATCACTTTGTTTAACATAAAGATTATTTAATGTTCCATTAGAGATATCATTAAGTTCGATAACTTTATTTGCAGAAACGATGTTTATAGATATTAATAATAAGATTAATATTGTGATTATTGTTTTCATATAAAAAAAGAGATAAAGAAAAAGTATTTATTTCTTTCCTTTTTTCTTTGTCATTGCTACAATTAATAAGATTATAATGACTATTATAATAATCACTATAATTATTGCTGTTGTTGCTGCTGGCGCTTTTTGTACAGGTGCAGGTTGTGTTGTTGGAGCTTTAGTAGGTTGAGTTACTGGTGTTGCTTCTTCTGCTACTGCAAAGTTTGAGAATCCTGGAACTGTAGCTTGACATTTACCAGATCCAAGTCTTGTAGCAGGATAACTATTCCACTTTCCTGTACTTTCTTCTCTTAAGAGAGATATCTTTTTACCATTTTCTGGACAGGTAAATGTAATTGTAGGGTTGCTACTTAACATCGACCTTGTTATTGATGTTTCTAGTTTGAATGCCTGAATTATCTTGTAACCAGCTACAGATGGTGCAGGTATACCTTCTACTTTAATTGAGGTAGCTATTTTTTGTCCTGCTGCTAATGTTACACTTTGTACTAAACTATTTCCTAGTTCAAGTATCTTAGCTTCACCTGTGTTTAATGTTAATTGAGCAGTGCTTGATTCTGCTAGTGATGGAACTGTTCCTCTTGAACCTGAACTTCCTCCAGAACCTCCGCCCCCTCCACCGCCGCCTCCACCACCATCATAAGTAACGGTGAATGAACCTGAGCTTGAGGTTGTTGAGTGTCCTGTTGAGTCTGCTGCTGTACATGTAATTGTATATGTTCCTGTTGCTGAAGTATCTGTGAATTGATATGGGTTTATTGCTGATATTAAAACTCCTCCACTAGGTTTAGTTACTGATATTGAATATGTAACTGTATTAGATGTTGGATCTCCACCACCACTGCATGCAACTGAAACTGCATTATTTGTAGTTGTTGATGAAGGTGTTGGCGTTACTGTTGGGGTGTTTGGATTATCGTCATCAATAGTGAAATTATAGTAAATTCCACCATTTGTTTCATTTGTTTGATATCCTAAGCTGTCATTCACAACTATAAAGAAGCTTGTGTGATTTGTTCCGTTTAATAGTCCAGTTGGTATAGTAACATTATAGATATAAGGTGAGTGTGTTGAAACAGTACTCATATTATATACTTTAAAGAATGTTCCTTGATAACCATTTCCGTTACTTATTATTGGAAGTGACCCAGCTCCTGAATGATTGATTGCCATTACAAGTCTAACACTGGAGTTTCTTATTGGATTTAAGTTCATATCTGCTATTGTGGCAGTTATAGAAATATTAGCATAACCACCATGTCCTTTAAGATGAGATCGATTATTCAAATCTCCTGAATTTTTTGTATAAGTACCATCAGTTGCATTAACATTTGAAACTCTTGGTGCTAATCCATCAATTAAAGTTCTCATAGTTCTATCAGTAGTGGTAGATGCATTATCTATTAAAATTACCTGCCAAATATATGCATTTTCTGTTGCTGTTATTTGAGTTACATTGATAACTGTGTTAAATGTAAGATTACTTCCAGAAGTTAAGTTCATTGCATTTGGTAGACTTTTAACAAATGAAATATTAATATCGGTTGCATTACTTGATATGGATACATTACTATCATTTAGTCTTGCACCAGCTATAGCCAGGTTGGTATTATAAAAAGTAATGTTTGTACCGGGAGTGATAAGATAGTCTGTAGGAACCCTAATATAAATTTGATATACTGGATCAGGACCATTATTCATTATAGTTATGTTAAATAGTGGTTGTTCACCGTTTTTTGATAAGTTGTACATTACCCCACCAGTACCTCTGTAATTAGTATTATTTGTTGAAATATTACTGTATGTTGGGAATGCTCCCATTGTAACTGTTGCTAAACTAAATTTTTGTACTAAGAATAAAGCTGCTAAAAAAACAATAAATATTGTTAGTGAGAAAAAAATCCTTCTTTTTTTGTTTTGATTCATTAATCTACCCCTTTTTCTGTTTTTTATGATTAATAGTATTAGAGCAGTATAATTCCAACTGGTATTTAAACTTTTCTATTATTTAGAGCATTATTTATATATTAGAAAGTATTTTAAAACTTTACTAACATTTTAATTTTAATAATATTAATGGTGACAATTATGGAAAAGGTGACATTTGGAATTGTTGGATGCGGGAAAGTTGGTGAAAAACACGCTAACATTCTTTTTAATAATCCGGAAGCTGAACTAATTGGAGTTAGTGATGTAAATAAAGAGAGAGCAAGATCTTTGGCTGATAAGTTTAATTGTAAAGCTTTTTCTAATTATGATGAAATGTTAAAACAAGGAAATATTGATGTTATAACAATATGCACTCCATCAGGATTGCATGCTAAACATACTATGGAAGCAGCAAATAATTTTAAACATGTATTATGTGAAAAACCAATGGCACTTTCAATAAAAGATTGTGATAGGATGATGGAAAGTTGCAGAAGAAGTGGAGTTAATTTATTTGTTGTCAAGCAAAATAGATATAATCCTCCGGTAATGAAATTAAAAGAATTATTAGATAAGAAAAAATTAGGAAAAATATATTTAGTTGATGCTAAAGTTTTATGGAACAGAAATGTTGAATATTATACAAGTGAACCTTGGCGTGGAACTAAAGGATTAGATGGCGGAGCTTTATTTACTTTAGCTTCTCATTTTATTGATTTGATGTATTGGTTGTTTGGTCCTGTGAAAAGTGTTTATGCAAAAATGGAAAATTTTAATCATGAAATTGAAACAGAAGATACTGGAACAATGATAATGAAATTTAAGAAAGGAATTCTGGGAACTATGAATTACACAACAAATATTTACAATAAAAATCTTGAAGGATCAATATCTGTTTTTGGAACAAAGGGACATATTAAGATTGGAGGAACTTATCTGAATAAAATGGAATTGTTTGATGTTGAAGGGCAAATTGTTCCTGAAATTCCTGAAGCACATAATCCAAGCAATCATGAAATGGTTGTAAATAATGTTATTGATGTTTTAAAGAAAAGAAGAAGAGCTGATGTTATCGGAGAAGATGCAAAAGAAAGTGTGAGAATAATTGAAGCTGCTAATAAAAGTGCTGTTAGTGGGAAAGAAATTGTTTTGAATGGACAATAGGGGAATAAAAATGACAAATGTAAATTTATTATTCGGATATGATACAGAATCACCTTACGGAGATAAAGCTTCTACAGAAGAAGGGGCTAGAGAGAGAGAAGTAACTTTAAGGACTGTAGATAAATTAAATTCTTTATTTGAAGAGTACTCAGGATTTGGTAGAACATTTTTTATTTTGGGAAGTTTCTTAGAGAGCACTTCAGAACATTTTATGGGGAATACTGAACTAAGAACAATATTTTCTTCTGATGATCCATTGGTAGACATACAACAACATTCTTATTCCCATGTGCCATTTAGAAGAATTGCAACTCGTCCAGATAAAGATCCAATGCTACCGTCTCAAATAGAACAAGATGTAAGAAAAGCTTCCAGTTTAATTTATAGAATATTTGGTAGGGCTGTTATCGGTGTAAGAGCTCCATTGGGTTATGCAGGTGGTTTAGATAATGAAGAAGTTGTTAATGCTTTATTAAATGCAGGAGTAAAATATATTAGTTCTGATTTAAGAAGTAAAGATTGGGGAATTGAACCGCCATTGGTTGAAGATGGAAAACCAAGACAACCAAGATTTTATTCTACAGAACTAGGAAATTTACTAGAAATTCCGAGTCACGGGTGGCAAGATACAGCATTCACAGGTAAATCAAAAACTATTGGAACAGCTGGTTATCCTACGACTGCGGCAGGAATATTTGAATATTTTAATAGTTTAATGATTCAAGGAAAAGAACTAGCAGAAGATACTGGAAAAGAAGTTTTCTTGGGACTTTGTTTACATCCACAAGCTATAGATGTTTATGACCCAAACTTAGATTTCCATAAAAAATTGTTAGACCATTTTGCTAAACATGGAGTAAATGTTTCTAGCTATACTGTTGCATATGAAAAGTTAGCAAAAAAACAATAATTTATTTGATTTAACTTTTATTTTTTTATTTAGATAGCTTTTTAAGCTTTTTTATTATATTATTTATTATATATTTTGGAGGTATAAAATGACAACTGAAGTTACAACTGAAAGAGAAGTTTTACCTATGTTAAAAAATGTTTATGATAGATATGAAAGAGTTGATTTACATAGAGAAAAAGGGCTTCATGGTATTGAAGAAGTTACAGGATTAGTAGAATTAGTTAATAATGACAAAGAGATTTTAGCTTTAGCTAGATTGGCATGCGAAAGTAAATACTCACAAGGTGACAGAATGATTGGCATACCTTTTCATTCTCTTGATCCATATGCTACGTTAAAATTAGATGGAAATGGATTTTTTGTTTATTGGCCAGGTTATGAAGATATTAGACCTGGATTTTTAAGGGAAATTGGTAGGGAACTTAGAACAAATCTTTATAATAATTTAAAAATAATAAATGGAAGCTCTTTACAAACAGCAATCTTGAATTTTATTCGTGAAGCTCCGCATGGAACTTTTAAAGAACATAAAATCTAATTTATTTTTAATTAATAGTTTAATTAGTTACATTTATAAATTTTTCTCATATTTTATTATTAATGTACAAAAAACTAAAAGTAGCATTAGTAATTCCAGCACATAATGAAGAAAGATTAATAGTTCCAACTTTAGAAAATGTTCCTAAAACAATAGATAAAGTTTATGTTATGGATGATGCTTCTACAGATAAAACAGCCGAAATTGTAAAAAACTGGAAAGATAAGAGGGTGGAGTTAGTAAAGTTTCATGATAAAAAAAATCCTAGAGGTCCGGGACATGGAATTATAGCAGGATATCAAAAAGCTTCAAGATATGGATATGATGCAGTCGTTGTTATAGGTGGAGATAATCAAATGGATTTAGCTGATTTACCTAATTTTCTTGAACCTTTTGTTAAAGATGAAGCAGATTATGTTAAAGGGAATAGATTTCTTGGAGTTAATGCCAGTGCTTTTAATGTAATGCCTGGAAAAAGATTTTTCGGAAATTCCATGTTATCTTTCATGACAAAATTTGCTTCTGGTTATTGGGGAATATTTGATACCCAAGATGGATATACTGCTATATCAAAAAAAGCAATTGATTTAATAGACTGGAAAGAAGTTTGGGGGGGCTATGGATATGTTTCTGATTTTTTAGTTGTTTTTAATAGATATAATTTAAGAGTAAAAGATGTTCCTAGAAGAGCAATTTATTTGCCTGGAGAAAGACAATCACAGATCAAAATTGGAAAATATATAAGGAGGATGGCCCCTTTATTGATTAAAAGATTTTTTTGGCGTTTAAAAAATAAATATTTATTTCAAGAATTCCATCCCTTGGTATTTTTTTATTTCTTCGGAATACTATTTATCCCAATAGGAATTATTTTAGGAATAAGGGCATTATATTTTGCAATTATATCAACTGCACCAACAAATGAGACAATATTATCTGCTTTGTTTATAATAACGGGATTGCAATTTTTCTTGTTTGCAATGTTGTTTGATATGCAAGCTAATGCGAAGTTACAAAAATAAATTAACCTTCTCAACAAAATAGTTAATCGAAAGCTTTAAATACTATTGTAACATAAATATTACATATGGAACAAAAGAGTTACAAATTAGAAATCGTAAATGAATTACTTAATGCAGAATATCATATAAGGGAGCTTGCTAGAAGATTAAATACTAATCATATGATAATAGTAAGAAAGATAAAAGAATTATATAAAGAAAATATTGTAGACTACAAAAGAGAAGGAAAAAACAATAAATATTTTTTAAAGAAAACAATAGAAGCTAAAAGTTTTGCTTTTTCTGCTGAAAATTATAAGTTAAATAAATTATTAAAAAAATATCCAAGCTTAAGGAGAATAATAGAAAAAATTCAAACCAATAAAGATATAAAACTTGCTATCTTATTTGGTTCATATGCAAAGGAAATTGCTAAAGTAAATAGCGATATTGATGTTTATATTGAAACAGATAGCAAAAAAATAAGGGAAGATATTAATTCAATAGATTCAAAATTAAGTGTGAAAATAGGAAAATATGATAAATCTAATTTGTTAATAAAAGAAATAGAAAAAAATCATGTAGTAATAAAAGGCATTGAAGCATATTATGAAAAAAATAAATTTTTTGAAGAAACTTCGTAAGCAAGGAAAATTAGAATTAGTTGAATCAAGTGAAGAATTAAAACAATCTTATATTATAAAATCTGAAAGCAATCTTATCTCTGCAAAAATTCTTCTGAATAATGATAAATTTGAAGAATCTGTCGGACTTGCCTATTATAGCATGTATCATCTATTAACTGCGTTATTATTTAAAATTGGGATTAAATCTGAAAATCATTCTGCTTCTATAATTTTTGATGCTAAAAAAGAAAGAATAGACAAACAATATTATGTTGATTTTGTGGTAACTAAAGAAGATGTAAAAGATACCATAAGAAAAGCTGAAATTTTTAATAGTAAATTAATTAATTTTATTTCAAAAATAAATAACGAAGATATTAAGATATATAGAAAAAAATTTATAGATATGATTAAATAAATGAATTAACTTTCTCACTAATATATTCAATCTCTTCTTTAGTTAACTCGGGAAATAAAGGTAATGATAAGATTTCATCACAAACTTTTTCTGTTACTGGAAAATCTCCTTTTTTATAACCAAGATGAGAATAAGCTGGTTGTAAATGTAATGGTATAGGATAATAAATCTGAGAAGATATCTTATTTTCTTTCAAATATTTTTGTAATCCATCTCTATTTTTTACCCTTATCGTATAAACATAATAAACATGCTTAGAGTTTTCTCTTTCTATCGGTTTTATTATATTATCACTTAATAATTCATTATATAATGCAACATTTTCTCTTCTTTTCTCAATCCATTCATCCAATTTCTTTAACTTAACTTTTAATATTGCTGCTTGTAATGTATCTAATCTATGATTATAACCTTCAATTTCATGAACATACTTTCCTGTTCTACCATGATCTTTTAATAATCTAGCTTTATTTGCTATCTCTTCATCATTTGTAACAACAGCTCCTGCATCACCAAAACTTCCAAGATTTTTAGCTGGGAAAAAACTAAAGGTTCCAACTAAAGAATAAGGCAATCTTTTATTATTATATTCAGCTCCATGAGCCTGTGCGCAATCTTCTATAACTTTTAAATTAAAAATTTCAGCTATCTCTTTTATTTTATCCATTTCACTTGATTGTCCATATAATTGAACAGGTAAGATCGCTTTTGTTTTTGATGTTATTGCCTTTTCAATTTGATTAATATCTATAGTATAAGTTTTTTCATCAATATCAACAAATTTAAATTTAGCTCCCAATCTTGTTATTGCTTCTGTTGTAGCAATAAATGTATTAGGAACTGTGATAACTTCATCTCCTGCTTTAATTCCAGATGCTTGTAATGCAACTTCTACTGCACTTGTTCCTGAACTAACACCAATACAATATTTAGCATTACAAAATTTGGCAAAATCCTCTTCAAATTCTTGTACTGCTTTTCCATTAATAAAAGAAGTGTTTTCAATTATGTTAAATATAGCTTCATCTATTTCTTTTTTAATAGAATGATATTGCCTTTTCAAATCAACTTGTGGTATCTCTTTTTCTATCATTACTATCACCTATAAAAACATAAGGAGAAAGTTATATAAGCTTTTGGAATTTATTACTTATTATGAATAAAATAGCACCTACAGCAAGAATACATGAAAATGTTACTATGGGGGACAATTGTGTTATAGAAGATTATGTTATTATTGGAGCAGCACCTAGAGGAAAGAAAGAAGGTGAATTAAAAACTATTCTTGGAAATAATTGCTATATAAGGAGTCATACAGTAATCTATTCTGGAAATAAAATAGGAGATAATTTTCAAACAGGAAACAAAGTAAATATAAGGGAAGAAAATGAAATTGGGAATAATGTTGCTATAGGAACTTTAAGTGTGGTTGAGCATCATGTTAAGATTGAAGATAATGTAAGAATACATACTCAAGCTTTTGTTCCTGAATATTGTGAACTAAAAAAAGGAAGTTGGATTGGTCCAAATGTTGTTTTAACAAATGCACCATTTCCATTATCAGAATTAGCAAAAGATAAATTGGCTGGATCTATTATCGGAGAAGATGCAAAGATAGGAGCAAATTCTACTTTACTTCCTGGATTAAATATAGGAAAAAATGCTTTAGTTGGGGCGGGGAGCGTGGTAACAAAAGATGTTCCTGAAAATACAGTAGTTGTCGGGAATCCTGCAAAAATAATTAAAAAAGTTGATGATTTACAGTATAAAACTGGCGAGAAAGCTTACAAATAGCTTTATAAATTTTTATAATTCTTTAGTTTTATGGATAGGTTTTTTAAAAAGTTAATGATTGTATTTATTGTTTTAGTTTTGTTAAAGATAGCTATTGCTTTTTTTGTTTTATCTCCGAGCACGTTTGCTGATGATTACCATTATATGAAGATGGCTAGAAGTTTTTTTCATGATGGAAGTTTTACTGTTGATGGAAGAGCAAGTTATCTTTATCCTCCCTTGTATCCGATTGTAATTTCAATATCTTATATTTTTAAAAATATGGAAATAATCTATTTTATTTTTAAGATAATTAATGCGATATTATCTAGTTTAATAATATTTCCAGCTTGGTTGATTGCTAAGGAATTTTTTGACAAGAAGAAATCTTTTTTGATTGCTAGTTTAATCGGAATAATGCCGCCATTTTTTGTTTTTTCTTCTTATATATTAAGTGAAAATTTATTTTTTCCTTTATTCTTATTTACTATTTATTTTATTTACAAATCTTTTAATGATAATAAAATAAGGTGGGATGTATTAGCAGGGATATTCTTAGGATTAAGCTACTTAACCAGAATATTAGCTTTATCTTTAATTCCAACAATTGTAATAATATTGTTTATAAAACTCTTTAGAGATAAGGATTATAGTCAAATAAAGAAGAAGATTATACTATTTTTGATTGCATTTATCGTTGTTTTACCTTGGCTGATAAGAAATTTAAGCATATTTGGATTTTCTATAAGTGGTTTATTTGGATATGGAGAAAATATAACAGCTGTACAAAATAATTTTACACCGTTACAATTCTTTTATTGGATTATTATTGATGTAGGATATATCTTATTAGCTAGCGGAATATTATTCTTTATAGGATTTTTAATAAATATAAAAAAACAGCAAGATAAAAAAATAAATTTATTAAATGCAATAACAATATTATCTTCATTATTTTTAATTTTTATAGCAGCTACACATAGCAGTAGTTTCCCGTTAACTAAAGAAAATATATTTAATGGAAGAGTTTTAGGAAGATATTTAGAAGGAGTTTTGCCTTTAATTATTATTTTAGGTGCAGTGAGTATAGAGAAAAATATTCTACAGAAAACAAATAAAAAAATCTTGATATTGTTAATGAGCATTTTGGTTGTGATAACAACAACGATAACATTTAGAAGCTTATTACCAATAAATAGTTCATCTTTAAGTTATATCGGAGTTTTTACAATATTTTTAGGATTGATTACAAAACATAATGTCTTAATCTTGGCGATAATCATGTTTTTTATTCCTTTTTTGATTATGAAAATTTATAATTATAGATTAGAGAGAATATTAAAGATTTATATGGTATTTTTCTTTTTGATAACCTTATTTGGAAGTTCTATTGCAATTTATAATTCCTATGAAAACTGGTATTTGCAAGATCAAACTTGGATGGGAAAATGGATGGATAAAAATGTCAAGGAAGATTCATTAATTATGTTTGATAGAAGAAATGAAGATGAAGATTTTAGAAGAGGAACAGATGTTTTTGGAAAGAAAGACAGATCAGTTTTAGTTATGGGATATTGGATGAACAAAAATACTGTTTCAGAATACTTAAATGAAACAAAAGTAAAACCAGATTATATTATTTCTACTTATGAATTAGATTATCCTATAATATTAAAAAGTGAAAATAGAGAGCAAACTATATATGTTTATGATAGTGGATAATAGAGGATATAGATAATAAAAAAGAAAGTTATATAAGTTTTTCGCAATGATTTAACTAAAATGTACATTTTAGGGATAACTGGACCAATATCTTGGAATAATGCAGCAGCTATAATAAAAGATGGAAGATTGATTGCAACTGCTGAAGAAGAAAGATTTAATGGAATTAAATATTCTCCAAGAATGTTTCCTAGAAATGCAATTAAATTCTGTTTAAAAGAAGCTAATATTACATTTGATAATATAGATTATATTGCTGTTGGTTTTGGAACTCCGAATAAATTTTTATATGCAAGTTATGCAAGTTATTTATTAAAATTTAGATTTAGGCCTTTTATTAAACAGAATAATTATGTTTCGGATCCATTTGCAGGAATTGATGCATATTTTACCTATCTTAAGGAGATGAGAAAATTAAATGAGATGATGAAAGGAAGAAAAAAGGAGATTAAATTTATTCCACATCATAGAGCACATGCAGCAAGCACATTTTTCGTTTCTGGAATGAATAAAGCAAATATAATAACCTTGGATGGAAGGGGAGAGAGCGAATCCACATTCTTAGGTGTTGGAGAAAATGGAAGGATAAATCAAATGGAAACATATGATGTGCATAATTCTTTAGGAAATTTATATTCTTCATTTACACATTTGCTTGGATTTGGAAGTCATAGAGATGAAGGAAAAATAATGGGATTGGCTACTTATGGGAAGCCCGTATTTGATTTAGATGATGTTGTACAGATAACAAGGAAGGGGTACAAATTTGATAAGAATTGGTTTAGCACTGTAGCAAATATAGTTGGAAGGCAAAGAAAACCTGAAGAGGAAATTAATGAACACCATAAAAATTTGGCTGCTTCTGTACAATATAAATTAGAACAGGTTGGAAAAAAATTGGCTGAAGTGATGTATGATAAAACAGGAATTCCGAATTTCTGTTTGGCTGGTGGGGTTGCGCTAAATTGTGATATGAATGCTAAGATACTTGGAATGCCATTTACTAAAGACATATTTATTCAACCTGCTTCACATGATGCTGGAACTGCTTTAGGGGCTGCATTTGAACTTTACAGTCAACTTGGATATAAAACAAATTTTGTAATGGAGCATGCTTATTATGGACCAGAATTTAGTGATGAAGAGATTGAAAAAGTGTTAAAAGAATCTAAAGCAATTTATAGTTATCAAAAAGATATTGAAGGAGTGGTTGCTGAAAAGTTAGCTAAAGGATTTATTGTCGGATGGTGTCAAGGAAAATTAGAGCTTGGGCCGAGAGCATTGGGGAATAGAAGCATATTAGCAAATCCAAGTATAGCAGAGATGAAAGATAAAGTGAATAAAGAAGTAAAGCATAGAGAGAATTGGAGACCATTTGCGCCAAGTGTTTTAGATAGAGCATGTGATGAATATTTTGAAAATTATTATAATAGTCCATTTATGTTGTTAACTTTTGATACAAAAAAGAAAAAACAGAAAGAATTAGCTGCTGCAATACATATTGATGGAACAGCAAGAATACAGACTGTTGTTAAAAGAATTAATCCGAGATATTATAAAATGATAGAAGCTTTTGAAGATGAAACCGGAATACCCGCTGTATTAAATACATCATTTAATGATGCAGGAGATCCTATTGTTCTTGGACCAAAAGAAGCAATAAAAACATTTTATAGTACGGGACTAGATTATTTGGCTGTTGGAAACTTTTTATTAGAAAAAAAGAAACTAAAATAAACTTTTAATTCTATGTTTTATTACCAAGCTTAACATATCTAAACCGAGAAAAAATGCTTTTATTTTACTTCCTGTAACTGAAGATTGACCAACTCTTGGATGATAAGAAACAGGAACTTCGATGAATCTTATTTTATTGCTCATTATTAAGAGCATCATTTCAACTCCAAAATGAGAAGATCCTACTGTAAAATCTTTTTCTATTTTATTTAGAGCATCTTTTTTTATTAATCTCATTGTGCAGCCAATATCTGTTAATCTTGTTGTGTTAAATGAGAATTGCATCAGTTTTGCTAAAAACCAATTGCCCCACTTTAAGAAAAATCCCATGTTAGCTCCTTGTTGTATCATTATACTCCAGGTTCTAGAACCGAAAACAACATCAAAATTATCTGAGTATGATAATAATTTAAGAATATCTTTTCCCGAAAATGTTCCATCTGGCTCAGATATAATTATTATATCTCCTTTAACTTCTTTAAATCCACGCCTAATAGCATGACCATAACCTTGTTTTGTTTCAAATACTTGGATTGCTTTTGTCTTATCTACTTCTTCTTTAGTTCCAGAAGCTGCATTGTTATTAACAACTATAATTTCATCTACATATTTTGATGCGAAAAAATCCTGGATTGAAGAATATATAGAATCTTTTTCATTATATGTAGGAAAGATTACAGATACTTTTTGTTTTTGCCACATCTTTATCACTATTTCTTTGCTATTACTAACATTTGCTTGCCGAATGGTTTAATAGGAGAATGCAGATAAGTTTTTATTAGTAACGAATTTTTTGGAAGTTTAGATTTAAGCGATATTGGAAGGAATTTTGGCATTAATTTTAGGATTGTGAAGTTTTTTGATAATAATAAGTCATTTAAACTTAGATCAGTAAAAATTGTTTGATGAGTGTAATCATCGAAATATTCTTTGTAAGCATACTTAAAATTTGGCTGAATTAAGATTAATTTACCTTCTTTCTTTAATATTCTGTAAATTTCATTTAATGTTTTGTCTATATCCTCTTTATTCAGATGTTCAAGCAAATTACTAGCAAATACAATGTCAAAAGATTCTTTATCTAGTTTTATTTTAGTGCAGGAAGAAACGTGAGTTATTACATCTTGTTTTGCGAAATTCTTAATCTCTTGGTAAACATCAAGAGCATGTTTTTCTTGTCCTTGAATATTATTGATAAATTCACAATAACCAGCTCCCAGCTCAAGAATTTTAGATGTTTTTGGAATAAATTTTTGCAGATATTTAGCTATTTCTTTCCATACTATTTCCCTATTTTTATCATAGGGTAACCTATACTTAAAATAGTCGTCAATGTTCATGTTTAGTTTCTATTTTCTAATATGTTAAAGAATATTTTTCTTGCTGGATATTCAAATGGAAGACCTGTAAAATGATGTTTTAATCTAAACTTTGCTATTGGACGATAAGCTGATGATAATGTACGGAAAACTTTCCAAAACATTTCATCTGATGTAAAGTTCCAGTTTACTTTCTTATCTACAAACCAGGCTGTTATGTAAATTAAATCTAATAATCTTTGTCTTTCTTTACTTAACCATGGAAGTCTTTTTGCGAAATCACTTGGATCAAATTTTGCCCATCCTTCTAGAGAGGTTGGAGGTTGAAATCCATATTGAATAGCGATGTCAAATAATCTTGTTCCAGGATAAGGAGTGAATTGAGTTGCGCTGCTAATTTGAGAATTTGGATTATCTTTTAATAATCTTAAAATTAGATCAGTTGTTGCTTTAAGATCAGCTTTAGTTTCTGTAGGAACTCCGCAGAAGAAATTATAAGATGGATGAAGTTTTGGATGATGGGCAAGTTTTTGGTTTACTCTTATTGTTTGTTCTACTTTGATATCTTTCCAGATAAAATCTAAAATTCTTTGAGATCCTGATTCAGCTCCAATGTGTAAATATGTTAGATTGATTTCTTCCATTAGAGATAACATTGTATCATCCATTCTATCTAGTTCATCTATTCTTGTTCCTCTGAAACCGAAAGTTACTCCTTCAAATTTTTCTTCTTTTATTCTTGCGAAAATTTCTTTAGCTCTATCCATTCTTACAAAGAAATCATTATCACCAAAGTAAATATATTGGGGATGATAAGTATCATAGATAAATCTTAGATGTTTCATTGTTCTATCTACACTTTCTGGACGCCAAGTGCTTTTTTCACCTGGAACATGGCAGAATGCACATCGATGAGGGCAGGAAGCTGAGGTAAATATTGTAAATGTTTTTTCTTTGAATCCTTGCCTTTCATAAGCTTCTATATTAACTAGGTTATATGGAATTGGAGGCAAAACATCTAGATTAGATGGAGCTCTTACTGGATTTGAAACTATAGTTCCATCTTTTTCTTTATAAAAAACACCTGGAATTCCTTTTAATGATTTACCTTTTTCCAATGCTTGAGCAACATCATAGATTGTTTCTTCTCCATCTCCTTTAATTACAATATCGACTAATGGATGTTCTAAAGTTTGTAAAGGCAATAATGTTGGATGAATACCGCCCCAGAGAACAGGCATTTCAGGATAGTTATCTTTCATGAACTTTGCAATTTCTAAAGCATAGTTTATTGGTTCTCCTATCATTGCAGATAAGGCTACAAATAAAGTGTCTTTGTTAATCTCTTTTTTTAATGTATCTTTCCAATTATCATCTAATCTTTGATCGAGAATTAATATGTCATAGCCTTTGTCATAAACAATTCTTGCTGTTTGTAGTAAAGCTAATGGTAAATCTTGAATAATCTTTCCATAAATACCTAGATTAGGATAGATTAAAATGATCTTTTTCTTTCTAATCCTAACACTTTTATTCATAGATACTCCTACACCTCTTTTCAGCATAATAATGAAAAATTTAAAGATATTTAAACCTTTTCTTAGTCTTTTATTTATGGAAATCAGTAAAGAATACAATTATGGATAGTAAAGGATTTACGTTCCTCCACGTGCAGCCCTGATTACATCTAAGGCCGTTACCTTAAGACTTGGTGCTATTGTTAATATTATTATTGCTAATAATATTGCCAAAACAAACCAGGCTAAAGCATTTCCCATTTTAAATCACCCCCATTATTAATTTTTATTTGATATAGGGTCTCAAGAAAATCTTGAGGTCAAAACCTCTTTTTGTACATTTCATATAGAGAAATTAGTATATAAACTTTTTTCTTTTTCATTTAACAATAATTCTTAATATAATCTTTAACATCATTTATTAATTTATCAAAAAGTTCATTTAAGTCAATGGGTTCTGCATATATATATTTTAAATTTTTATCAATATCCTTGTCAGATTTCTCAAAGAAAGTCATAACGACCTTTTTTTCCATAAGCATGTAAATATTTTTATAGTTTAATAACTGACTTTCTACATCAAAATTTCTATAAGCTTGTATATTTATCATTGAATTTATAGAATCGATTCTGAAGTGATAAAAGGTAATTTTCGCTCTTAAAAATTGATTTTCTAGATAAATATTTTCAAGTATGTCTTTTAAAGAGGTAGTTAGAAATCCAGAAGCTAAAATACTATACACACTCTTTTTCTCTTTAATTTTATTTTTTAATGTCACTTCTTTATTTTTTAAAAATACATTATTTAAAATATCTTGGTTAGTAGCAATTTCTTGCATTAACATTTCCAATTTGTATCTATTAATTTTTAAAGACTTGTTAGTTTCATAATATTTAGTATAAAACTCAAATGTGCCTAATGCAAATAAAGTTAATATCGATATGAATAGAGCTATATAAGAAAATTGGAGTGCACCATCTTTATTGGTGTAATTATAAAAATAATCACAATAAACAAATATAAATAAAATAGATATAGAAACAAGTCCTAATATAAAAAATGATTTGAACAATTCTTTATTATTTTTTTCAGTCATTTTTGTTTTACATTCTTTTCTTTTTTAGTCTTTTTTACCACACATTTTGTCAACCAGAATATTAACCAAAAGATTATCCAGATCCATAGAAAATATCCGCCCAATTGTCCAGCAAATCCAAGATTATCATTAAAAATTCCAGAAAGTATTAATAGCAAGAATATAGAAACAAATATTATTAATGGCCAGTCTCTTTTTCTCTTTTTACCTTCTTCTATTTCCTCAACAAAAAAGTTCTTTATGCCCATTATTTATACATTGCTTTTATTCTTCCCCATGTTTTTGAAATTGTTGGAACTGCTCCACAACCCATTCCTAAAGCTCCAATTAAACCACAACCATTACTGTTTTGAGGTAAGCATGGTGAATCAGAATCAAGATAAAAATCATTATTCACTTCGTCACAAAACATAGGATTTGTAGAAATATCTGTAGGGTGAACTACATTCGGTAGATAACCGTTTATAAAGAAATCATTACAGCCTTCATTATACATCGTGTTACTGTTAATTTGTGAAGGTTTATTTCCAAGGGTATAAAATACATTATTAGAATATGTTAGAGAACCGGATCCAATAATTTCTATTTTAGAACGTCCTATGAGTGTATTTCTACTAAGATATACTACTCCAGGTTCTAATTCTATCCCCCCAGTACTAACTTGATTAGTGTTATCTATTATAACATTATAAAATATATTTGCTGTTCCGTTAGTTACTCCGATAGCAGGACCTCCACTATTATCTATAAAATTTCTTAATATAACTACGATACCTCTACCAACTCCTATTGCCCCACTTATTGTTTTAAATTTATTATTTTCTATTCTTATAGTAGATTGATATGGAGAAGCAGCAATTCCATTTTCTCCTTTAATTGTAAAGCCTTCAATAACATCCATGAGATTAGAAAGACTGGGTGGAATATTTATAGTCCATCCTGTAGAACCGCCATCTATTGTAGTTAAATCATATCCAGATTCGCTTTTAAGAGTAATTGATTTATCTATTATTCCTAATTGTTCATTATAAATTCCAGAAGCAACTAAGACAGTATCATCATCTGTAGCAGCATCTACACCAGATTGTATTGTTAAATATTCAACTGAAGGAACTCTTAAAGTTCTGGCTTCTAAACTTCTGTTAAATCCTAAAATTCCAAAACCTACACCTAAAGTAATTCCTAAACCCTTAACTAATTTTTCAAGACTCATTTTTATAATAAAATGATAAGATAATACAATTTAAAAATCTTTTTATCTATATTTATTTCATGAAAAGATGGACATTTACAGTAATAATATTAATATTATTAGCTATAGCTTCAATATTTTATACAGGATATAATTTTAATTCTAATGATAGTGTTGTTTATGTTCCTTTGATAAATTACTATAAAGATAATAGCTTATATGATAAAGATATATTAGTTGATAATTTAAGGATAATATATGCACCGATAGAACTAACTTTTGGAGAGTTTTTTAAAGATATTAATGTTGAATGGTTTTTCTTTTTAGGATTTTTATTTTCAAGATTATTATTAGTTTTTTCTATATTTTTATTGGCTTATTATTTATTTAAAGATAAATTAGTTGGAATTTTGAGCGTTATTTTATTAATAGGGGTAAAAGGAACTTTGTTAACATTGGGTAATATAAAACTAATCGATAGTACGATAAGTCCATGGTTTTTTTCTTTACCGATAGCTTTATTTTCAATTTTTTTCTTTTTAAAGAAAAATTATATTATAGCTTTTTTATTATTGGTAATTATTAATTACCTTAATTTATTAGTTTCTTTATATGTAATTGCGATGTATTCTTTTTATCTTTTAGTTAGTTATATTCAGAAAAGCAAGATACTTGAGAAAAGAAAAATGAAAGAAGTTATATTATCTTATATTTTCTTTTTTGTTTTAAGTTTACCAATTATTATTGGAAGTTTAGGAATACAAAAATTAAGTGTTGATAAAGGATTATGGCTGGATTTTCTTAAATTGAGATTAAGTCATCATATATTTCCAAGTTTGTGGCCTATTTATCAATTTGTTTTATTTGGAGTTTTATTATACTTATTTGGAGTTTCTTTAAGATATAAACCAGAAGAAAGATTGAATAGAAAAATTATTTTATTTTTAGTTGCAATTGGAATAATGGGGATATTTGGGTTAATTTTTAGCGAAGTTTTTCCAGTCCCTATTCTTATGACTGCAATATTGTTTAGGAGTTTCATATTTTTTAAGATATTTGTTTTAATTTATATTGCGAATTATTTGATCAATTTTTATAGGAAAGATTTTAGAAAGATAATAAGTTTACAATCATTTATATTTTATTTTACAATCATATTTTTGTTAATCATAATTTTAGTTCCTGCTTTTGTTGGAGTAGAAAAAGGATTTATTTACAATATTGAATATCCTGGAGATAAACAATCAGATGAATTCCAAGATATATCTTATTGGGCTGAAAAAAACACAGATAAAGATTCTTTATTTATAACCCCCCCATTGTATACTGGATTTAATGCTTTTTCTAAAAGGAGTAATTTAATTGACTGGAAGACGGCAGGAAATTTTTTGTATAATCCTTCACTAGTTAAAACAGCTATTGAAAGAATTAAAGATGTTTGTAAGACAAAGGATTTTAAAGTTGATGCGGTAATATTTATTGAAAAATGTGATGAAGGATATAATAAATTAAATGAAGACGATTTTTTAGTTTTAAAGAGAAAATATGGGGTAGATTATATTGTCGTTGAAAAAGAAATGAATTTTAGATTATTATATGAAAACAAGAAATTTAAATTATATGCTTTATGATCCTATATCTTTTACTTTTTTAAATTTTATTAAACTATCAAGCACTTCACCGTCTTCTTTAGATAAGGCTTTTGTTTTCCACATTAAGAAACCGTAAATTGCTCCAGATAGGATAAATGAAAGGAAGAAGGTTGTAAGGTTAGTAATTTTTAAGAATAAATATACTGGCACTACTGCGATTATGCTAGCAAATATAGATTTTACATAACTTAATTTGAAAACATTTATTTTATTTATATTATAAACTTTAATCCAGTTTATTATTCCAAATAATGAAATTGTTAATGCGGTTGCTATCGCTGCTCCTAAAATTCCATATTTTGGAATTAAGATTAAGTTGAGAATGATATTTAACAATGTGACTATGATTGTATTTAGTAAAATAAATTTTGTTTTCTTTAGAGAATCAAGCATGTATCTTGACGCAAATAATATTGAATTAATAAAATAACCAACAGACAAAACGATTAAAGCCATAAAACCAATAGAATATTCTGAACCAAATAATACTTTTAATATTGGATTAGAATTCATTATAAATATCAGAAATATTGGAAAGTTAATGAAGAAAATCCATTTTGTTGTTGTTTGATAAATACCTTTAATTTCATCTGGATTATTTTTTGCTATTAATTCAGTTATTATCGGAACAAATAGGTTTAGAATAGCTGTTGGTGCTATTAAAAGCAATTGTGCAGTAGGTATTGCAGTATTATAGATTCCAACGTCAGAAGCGGTTTTATAAAATCCTAGGAATAATATATCTGTCCAGACAATAAATCTTGCTAAAGCTGTACTAAACATTAACGGCCATGAATATGATATTAATTCCTTATTTTCATAAATAGAAGCAATTTTACTAGTAAATATCGGAAATACTTTTTTTTCTAAAAAATAAATAGAAATTGCAAGACTGATAAATACAGCAGATACATAAGCAATACTAATGCCTGTAAGGCTATAACCAAGATAGATAAAAATTAAAGTTAATAAAAGATTTACAACAGGCTCAACTATATTTAATGAGATTACATAATAATTTATCTTTTGGAATGCCCTTATAGTTTCTGTTATTATCTTTCTTACTGATTGGAATATTAAAACAAGAGAAAATACTTTTAATAAAATGGAAAGATTTTGATTATGAAACAGATTTATAGAAATGAAATTAGAAGAAAAGAATAAAATCATACTAAATATTATACTTAAAACAAAACTAATCTTAAAAGCTGAAAAAAAAGTTCCTTTTAATCTTGGAAGATCATTTTTGTTTTTATAATAAGAGATATATCTAGTAATACCAAAATCTAAACCAATGGAAGTGAATATTGAAAGTATTCCAACAACAGCGAAAGCTAATGATATTAATCCATAATTTTCACTTCCCAATCTTGAAACAATTAATCTATAAAAATAACTGAATAATTTAGAGATTAGAATTCCAATTAGAGTGATTAAAGCTCCACCTGCTATAATATTCAAATGTTTTTTATTCATTTTTATTATTCTGATTGAATTATTTAAAAAGCTTTAGTTTGGGTTTAATTAACTATTGTTAACTATATATTATATCACAATAATGCTTAAAAATCAAAATTCTAAGAAAGATATATATACAAAAAGAGGCACGATTCTGAGGGATTAAAATGAAAGTTCAGCTAATAAATCCAAGTTATCAAGAAGTATATAAAAAGGTTCCAACAGTTGCAGGAATTAATCAACCAATGGGGCTAGCTTATCTTGCTGCTTACATGAGAGAAAAGGGACATAAAGTAAGCATTTTAGATGCAGTAGCGTTGCAAATTCCGATGAAGGAATTACATAAACATATACCTAAAGATGTTGATGTTGTTGGGGTTGGAGCTGTTACGCCTACAGTAAAAAAAGCTTGTGATGTTTTACAAATAGCTAGAAATGTTAATCCTAATGTCAAGACTTTCTTAGGCGGAGATCACATGACTGCATTGCCATTTGAGACAATGAAGGAATTTCCAATTGTTGATTATGGAGTTATTAGCGAGGGAGAGTTAACAACAGTTGAATTATTGGATAAATTAGAGAAAAGAGGAAAAAAAGATTTATCTAAAGTTAATGGAATGATTTATAGAGATAATGGACAGATAAGAATGACTGCTCCTCGTCCTTTAATTGAAAACTTAGATATGTTGCCAATGCCAGCTTATGATTTATTACCAATGGAATTATATAGACCACCTGCGCATCATAGCTCTTTCCAAGTTAGCGGAGTTAAATTACAACCGTTTTCCATATTCTTTTCTTTGAGAGGTTGTCCTTATAGATGTAACTTTTGCGCTTCTAAAGTTATGTGGACAAGAAAAGTTAGATATTGGAGTGTTGAAAGAACATTGGAAGAAATAGATTATTTAGTTGATAAATTTAATATTCATTGCTTAGAATTTAATGACGAAATTTTTGTTATTAATAAAAGTAGAATGAACCCAATTTTAGATGGATTAATAAAAAGAGATTATGATTTGCATTGGAACTGTTTAACTAGAGTTAATCATTGTGATAGGGAAAGCTTAGAAAAGATGAAAAGATCAGGATGTTATTTTGTTAGATTTGGGGTTGAATCAGGAAGTCAAAAAATATTGGATGCAATGGAAAAAGATCAAACTCCTGCACAAATAAAAGCAGCTTTCAAGTTAATACACGAAGTTGGAATTCCGGCATCAGCATCTTTTATTTTAGGATATCCAGGTGAAACAAAAGAAACATTTGAAGAAACAATAAAATTAGCTAAAGAAATTAACCCTCAGTTAGCTTATTTCTTT
The DNA here is from genome assembly GCA_035288965.1 of Candidatus Nanoarchaeia archaeon. Classification (GTDB taxonomy): domain Archaea; phylum Nanobdellota; class Nanobdellia; order SCGC-AAA011-G17; family JAGVZF01; genus DATDYQ01. The sequence continues at coordinate 39,334 of DATDYQ010000104.1, read as the reverse complement.
TTAGCAATCCCGATTGTTGGAACCGGATTGTATGATATTACTGTAAAAGAAAACTTAATTTCAGATCCAAATTGGGATAATTGGGTGCAAATAGCTGAAGATCCATTAATAAGATCTAGAGAGTTAACAACAGATCAACTACAAGAGTTAAGAAAGAAAGCTTACAAAGAATTTTATATGAGACCAAGCTATTTATGGAAAATGTTTGTTGGAATTAAATCATTTGAACAAGTAAAATATTATGCGAGAGGAGCTTTAGGTGCTTTAAATTTAATAACAGGAAAAAGCGGAGAAGCTACGGTTTAAGATCAATATGTCAACTGAACAAAGTAATGAAACAAACGAGAAACAACACTTCTATGGTGGGAGTGGACATCATATACAAGGTGGATTTAAAGCTAAATTTAAAAAGTTCATGAATAAGAAAGATCCAAAATATTTATGGTATAGAGCTAAATGGAACTGGAGCCCTAGAACAGCAAGATTTGGATTAATTCCTAAATTTCCAACACATGTGGACATTGAACCGAGCGATGCATGTAATTTGAGATGCGTTATGTGCCCACAAAGTTTTGATAGAAGTGGAATTCAAGATGGATTTATTACAATGGATTTATTTCATAAAATTGTAGACGAATGCGCAAAAGAAGGATTATATTCTATGAAACTTAATTGGAGAGGTGAACCGTTAATTCATCCCAAGTTTATTGAAATGGTGAAATATGCAAAAGATAAAGGGATTAAAGAATTACAAACAAATTCTAATGGAACTTTATTAAATGAAAATAAAATTAGGGGATTGATAGAAGCAGGATTAGATGGAATAATATTTTCTATGGATGGGGCTACTAAAGAAACTTATGAAAAAATAAGAGTGAGAGCAAAATATGATATTTTAATGAAAAATATTAAAGATTTTGTAAGAATAAGAAATGAAATGGGAAAGAAAAAACCATTTATCAGAATACAGATGGTTAGGATGAAAGATAATGTTCATGAAGTTGACCAATTTATTAAAATGTGGGAAGGGATAGTAGACCATGTCGCAACAAATGATTACAGTAATAGAGGAGAAGGAGAAGAAAATGATAGATCAATTAATTATGATCAAATTACTTTAGGAAGAAAAACCTGTCCACAACCATTCCAAAGATTGATGGTAGCGTGGGATGGAAAAGTTATGATGTGCTGTGGAGATTGGTTTAGGAAGAATGTAGTTGGGGATGTTACTAAGCAAACATTAAAAGAAATATGGAACGGAGCGATATTAAGTCAATTAAGAGAGTTGCATAAACAAAATAAATTAGATGTTATGCCTGCTTGCAGAACTTGTAATTTACATGAAGGATATAGATATGCTAAACCTTCTGAAGTAAAGGCTACTGCATAGACAACTACGGATTAAAGAAAAGGTGACTAAATGGAAGCTATTAATAAACCAAAAGTAAGCGTTATAATAACCGCGCACAATTATGGGAGATTTTTAGATAAATGTTTAGATAGCTTGACCAAGCAAACTTATAAAGATTTTGAAATTGTCTTAGTTGATGATGGAAGTACAGATAATACTCAAGATGTAATTCAAAGTTATAAATCAAAATTTCCAAATAATTTGAAAGTAATAAGGGTAGATAATGTTGGATTAAGCGCAGCCTGTAATAAAGGAATTAGTATGTCTCAAGGGGATTTTATAATAAGATTAGATGCTGATGATTATTTTGATGATAATTTGCTATTAGTAGAAGAAAGATTTTTGTATGAAAATAAAGATGTTGATTTGGTTTATTCAGATTATTATACTATAGACGAAGATGGAAAGATATTGGAGCATAATAGATTGATGAAAGTTAATGAAGAAGTTGATTTACTGCAAAGAAGTCCTTTAGCTGCTGGAGCGATGTACAAGAGAATATGCTATGATGAAATTGGGGGATATAATGAAAATTTAAAGATTGGAGAAGATTATGATTTTTGGATGAAGTTTATTACTAAATTTAAAGTTAGAAATATTAATCTGCCTTTGTTTTATTATAGAAGACATGGTGCAAATATGACTAAGAATATGAAAGGGATTTTACATTCTAAAAGAATTGTAAAGGAAGAATTTGTTAAAAGACATTATGATGGAAAGTTAAAAAATTTGAAAATATTAGCTGTTATTCCTGCTAGAGGCGACATGATTAATGGGATTAAAATTCCAATTGCAAATTTAAATGGAAAACCTTTATTATCTTATACAATAGATGAAGCGAAAAAAACTGAATTGTTTAATAAAATTGTTGTTTCTACTGAAGATTACGATATTGCAAGTGCTGCTGAAAAATTAGGAGCTTATGTTATCAAAAGACCAATTGATTTAGCAAAAAAAACAGTTCATGTTGATGATGTTGTAAGACATGTTGTTGATTATTTGAAGAAGAATGATGATTATGTTCCTGATTTAATTGCTGTTTTACATTTGATAAGCCCTTTTAAAACAAGTGAGCATATAAAAGAAGGAATTTTTACTCAATTAATATTTAAAACAGATAGCATAGTCTCTGTTTGTGCAAATCTTAATTTTCATTGGAAACCAGGAAGATATGGAATCGAGCCATTATTTAATAAAAGATTATTGAGAGATGAAAAAGATACTATACTAGAAGAAAATGGAGCATTTTATATTACAACTTTAGAGAATTTAAACAATAATGGGATTATCGGGAATAGTGTAGCTTATGTTGAGATGATGCCGAACGAAGCTGTAAGGATATATAATGAATATGATTTATGGCTTGCTGAACAGATAATAAAAAATTATAAGGGTGGTTGAAATGGTGACAAGAATAAAGATAGGAAATAGATATGTAGGGGATGATGAGCCTTGTTTTGTTGTAGCTGAAGCTGGAGTAAATCATGATTGTATGTTGGAAAGAGGTTATGAATTAATAAAAAAAGCAAAAGAAAACGGGGCAGATGCAATAAAATTCCAAACATATAAAGCTGAAAAAATAGCAATAAAAAATTCTCCTAAATATTGGACAGAAAGTGATGAAACACAATATGATGAATACAAGAACTTCGATTATCTTAGTGAAGAAGATTTTATTAAAATGCAGAAATATGCTGAAGAATTAGGAATAATATTTTTTTCAACACCATTTGATGAAGAAAGCGCTGATTTCTTGGAAAAGATTGGAGTGCCAATGTATAAAATTGCAAGTGCAGATATAACTCACTTAAATCTTTTAAAACATATAGCAAAAAAAGGATTGCCGATGGCATTATCTACAGGAGCAGCTACAATTGGAGAGATAGAAGAAGCTGTAAGCGTTATTGAAGAGCAAGGAAATAATCAGATAATATTATTGCATTGCATTTTATCTTATCCGACACCTACGAAAGATATGAATTTGAATATGATTCCAACTTTAAAGAAAATATTTCCGGATTATTTAATCGGATTAAGTGACCATAGTTTGGGAACTTTGGTGCCGATCGGAGCTGTTAGTCTGGGAGCAAAGATGATAGAGAAGCATTATACTATAGATAAAACATTGAAGGGAAGTGCCGATCATTGGTTATCTGTTGATCCTAAAGAACTGAAAGAGATGGTCACAAATATAAAACAGATAGAAAGTGCATTAGGAAGTACATTAGCAAGACGACCAATTAAAGTTGAAGAGCCTGCTCAAAGATTAGCAAGAAGGAGCATTGTAGCAAATAGGGATATTAGGGCAGGGGAAATATTTGATGTTAAAAATATAACATCAAAAAGACCTGGAACAGGAATTAATCCAAGATTCTTTAGCGAGATTATAGGAAGAAGGGTATTAAAAGATATGAAAGAGGATGATATATTGGATTGGGAACACGTGGGAGAATTAAAGAAATAGTTATGATAGAGTATGACAAGGATTATAGGAATAGTAAAAGACGAGAAAGAACTAGATAAGATCAATAAAAGATTAAAAGATTTAGGGGATGGAATAATACTAAATCTTTCTAACAAAAAAGTTAATTTTGCTAATGTTAAAACTAAGAGTGATTATATCAATGAAACCAAATTAATTAATGAACTTGCTGACAAAATAAGGAATATAAGCATTAATTGGAATATGATTAGTTTTCCTGAAGCAAAAAAATTAGCAAAGCATGATGGAATTCCATTATATGAATGTACAAGCTTACATTTTGAACTTGTTTTAAGAAGCTTGATTGCAAATATAGAATTAATAAAGAAGGTTATTGAGAAAGAGAAGCCAGATATGTTTTTGGTAATTGATGGAAAAGATTTTCTAAGCAAAACAATAATTACTAGTTTGAAAGAACTGAATGCTAAATATGAGATTGTTAGCGATAGGAATGTTAATCTTATTAATATATTTAGAGAAAAAACAAAATTTATTGCTGGAAGATACATAAAACCAGTTGTTTTGGATAATTATGTGAAACTAAAAAGTTTTAATTATAAAAATAAAAATTATGGCGATAAGAAAGTGATGTTTTTTAGTTATTTAAATTTAGATCCGCAGATAATGCTTCCTATTATAGAAGAGATGAAAAAACAGAATAAAAATTATTTAATATTCGCTTTGGCTTTAGATGTTCAGGAGGCATTTGCGAAAAAAGGAATAAAATTTAATACATTTGCAGATTATGATTTAAGTGAAATAAACAAAGTTCTTGATAAAAAGAAAAAAGAGCTTGATCAAATATGGGAGATTTTATACCAAGATAGGAGATTTATGTATGATAATATTAATTTATGGGAAATTTTAGAAGATGAATTGCATTATACTGTGTTTAAACATTTTTATGAAGTTGTTAGATTGATAGAAGGAATTAAAATTGTTATCAAAAAAGAAGAGATAAATATTATTGTTATGGGTAGTGACGTTCATAGATTTGGAAAAACAATTGCATTTGTCGGGAATAAATTAGAAATAAAATCTTTAGTTTTACAACATGGAGTTGCTGGAAGATTGGGATTTGTTCCTGTAACAAGCACAAAAATAGCTGTTTGGGGAGAATCTACGAAGAAATTTTTATTGCAAAATAATGTTAATGAAGAGAAAATAGTTATAACTGGAGCCAGTAAGTTTGATATTATTAAAAATAAAGAGTATGATAAAGAAGAAGTATATAAACAATTTAATTTGGATAAAGATAAGAAGATAATATTATTCGGAACACAGACTGTTCCAGAGAAGGAGGAAATGTTCAAGGCAGTTATTAATTCCTTGCAAGATGAACAACTAATAATAAAATTACACCCAAAAGATGATGTTGATTTTTATAATAGCAGATTAAATAATATTAAAAATAAAGTTGTTGTTGTTAAAGATTATGATATTTATAACTTTTTGAATATTGCAGATTTAACTATAAGCAGAGCCTCGTCTACTGTTGTTATTGAATCTATGTTATTTAATGTTCCTGTTATTACTTTAAATTTAGCTAATATCAAAGGAAGCAATGAGATGATTGATTACAATGATTATGGATGTGTAATTGATGTCAAAGAAGAAAAAGAATTAAAAAATGCAATAAATGATGTTTTTAATAATAAAAAGATTAAAGAAAAATTAGAAAAAAACATGGAGAAATTTATTAAGGATTATGCTTATAAAATTGATGGAAAAAGCACCGAAAGAGTTATAAATCTTATTGATGAAATATATCAGAAATAGATTTATATATTTTTCTACACCTTTATTTTGTGATAAAAAGTGACAAAATCTAAAGTAATGGTGGCAGCGCAGTATACTGGAAGTGCGAATTCTGTTATTCCTGTTGCAAGAAGATTGCAAGAAGATGATAAAGTGGATTTGACATTAATAGCTAACGGACCTGCTATTAGTTCATTTACACAAGCTGGTTTATCTCATTCTATATTGAATGATTATACATCTGCCGAAGTTGAATTTGAAGACGAAGAAAAACCAAACCTTCTAGTCACGGGAAGTAGCGGTGGATGGTGTGTTGAAAAAAAATTAATATTGGAAGCTAGGAAAAGAGGGGTAAGAAGCATTTCTGTTATAGATTTACCAGTCAATTATATTGTAAGGGTTAGAAATGACAAAACAGGAGATAACTTAGGATGCATGCCTGATATTCATACGGCATTAGATGCAGAAAGTTTGGAAAAAATGGTTAAAGAAGGTTTACCTAGAGAAAGATTAAAGATTACAGGAAACCCTTACTTTGATGATATAGGAGAATTAAATGCTAAATTTACAATTGATAAAAGAAAAGAGATAAGAGAATATTTTGGGGTACATCCAGAAGGAAGTTTGATAACCTTTATTTCACAACCAATTAAAGGAGATCTTAAAGCGAATAAAACTACTGATTGGGGTTATAATGAAGAAACAATTTTTAAAATATTATCTAATGGATTGAATGACATGGGATATCATGGGACATTTGTTATTAAATTTCATCCTAGAGAGACATTTGAGGATATTGTAGAAAGAACATTATTATTAAAAGATATGAATTTAGTCATGAGTGGGAAGGAAGACGCAACAAAAAGAGAGTATAATAATAATTATAATACAAGAGAGACAATGAAAGCTTCTAATTTGGTAGTTGGAATGATGTCAACTTCATTAATGGAAGCTTGTTTATTAGATACTGATGTTTTAAGTTTACAAGTTGGATTAAAAACAGAGGATCCTTTGATTACCAACAAAAATGGTTATTCTCTTGGTGTTTATAATACAAGAGAGTTGGTTCCTAATTTAATGAAAATTTTATATAATGGAGAATTTAGAGAAGAATTAAAGCAAAGAAGGGAAAGCTTTGTTGAAGGTAATGACGGGAAAGCAACTGAAAGGGTTGTTAAGTTAATCTATGAAGAATTAAAGATTTAGATAAAACCAGCATATTCTACTGACTTTGATTTTGGATATTCTAATTCTAATATAAGCTCTATATCTTTTGAATATTGTTTTGATATTTCGTCAGCAAGATTTTTTAATCTATCTATATTTTTTCTTCCATAAACTTCCAATTTCCATTTATTAGGATCATTAAAATATAAATAACCTATCCAATCATGACCGAACCAAAATCTTTTATGGGCTGCAATTCCAATAGACGTAAATTTTAAAAAAATTTCATTATCTAAAAAAGAAACTATATTGCCGTTATCCCAGGTTACATTTAGTCCTTTACTTTTTATAATTGTTGCCAATTGATAAGGAAGATAATATTGTAAACTATTTCTAAATTGTTGTACGGCATCAGTGAAAATTACTTTATTTGCTTGCTCTGGTTCTGGAGGTGCAACTATTTGTTTTGACGCTTCTTTTGATCTTGGCAAATCATTTAATGCATCATCAATTGGCATTTTATTGTTTATCTACTTTTTTCTATTTATTATATTATTTATAGATCTTGAGATTAATAAATTAAATTGCGCCGGCATATTTTCCTAAACCTATTATGCTGTATAACCCATTGCCTACGATTTTTAATTGTCCTTTTTTATCGACATATTTTAATACGCCATTATACTTACCAATTACAATTTTCTTTATTTCATCATCTGCAAGAGACTTCCCTAAACCAAGGCTAATCGCAAAATTACCTTCTAAGTGTAAATCTCCTTCTTCAAATTGTAATCTTTCATCTAATGTTTTAGCTTGCTTTTCTACCATTTTGTTAACCCCCATAATATATATTTTATAGAATATAGAAAACCTTATAAAACTAACTTTTCAAACCTTTAACTGTAAATTGTATTCCTTGAACATTCTTATTTATATTTAATAGTTCAGGCTTTTTATTTAATAAATTTAAAATATCTCTTAATGGAATTACTTTTCCAGGAACATAAAGTTCTTTAAATATTTCTTGGATAAGTTGTAAATCTTCAGGATTATCTATTGTCAATCTGTAGTTAGGGAAGTTAAATTCACTTGAGACCTTCAAGGAGTTACCTTTAAAGTAATCTTCATTTCTCAAATAATATGTCATATATTCTGTGTTTTCAGGATCAAGAGTTGCTTCATGAGCTTTTATTAAATTATGTAAGGTAATAACTTCTGAAATACATCCAATTGGTAATCCTTCTTGTAATGAATAATCCAGATTATTTTTTATATGAAATTTTATTGTTTCATCTAGGAATTCAGGATCTGTAAATATATTATCCCCTGTAACTCTTACAATGATATCTGCTTTTTCAGGCAATGCTGCTTTGATGAAACGATCCATAACATCATCTTCTGAACCTGCGAAATATTTTATACCTTTTTTCTTTGCTATGTCTATTAAAACAGCGTCATCTGGATGAGTGGATGTACATAAGATTAAATCAGATGGAACCTTACATAATTGCATTCTATCTATTAAATGTTCTATAACTGTTTGATCTTCAACAACAGCTAACGCTTTTCTTGGCAATCTAGATGATTTCATTCTTACAGCTAATGTAATAATTGATTTAAGATTTAAGTCATCTAATGTGATTGGATCATTTTCATTTAAATCTTTATTAACTGATTTTCCAATAAATTTTTCAACATCAATTGGAGAAGGACCAGGATTTACTCGAGCTCTTTTGAAAGTTATCATATCTTTTGTTAAAATTGTATCTTTTTTTATGGGAACTTTAGCAACTAAATTCTTTTTCATCATAGTGTTATATCCAATTTCACCTTCTGATTGAATAAATTGTCCATGACCAATTGCTTTTTCTGTTTCTCTAATCAAGAACATCATTTCTTTGAATTCAGATGGATGTAAAGCTGAAAAATAATCATATTCTTTTAATTTTCTATCTAATGTTATATGTTTTTCAATCAAAACAGCTCCTTGGACTACTGAGAGTAATGGAAGAATCATTGCCATTTTTGTTTCAGCATCGATATGATCAAGAAATCCAGTTGGAAGATTATATTCTTTTTCTACTGTTGGAATTAACTTTAGATTACTATCCTCTAATCTTGTTGGGAAAGCCTGAAAACCATGCATTAAAACAATTTGATCATTACCAGTTGATTGAAGAATTTTAATTGCCCTTTTTATTTCAAAAGGTTTTGCTCCGCCAATACCAAGAAACATTGGCTTATTCTTTTTTGCTACTTTCATTAACATTTCAGGATTATTAATATCAGTAGAATGAATCTTGAAAGCATCCACATAAGGATCAAAGAAGTCTACACTAGATTCATCAAAAGGATTTCCAATAATAATTGTGTTTAAAGTTTTAGCATAATCTAGAACTTCTTTCCAATCTGGATCTTTAAGTTCGATGATTGCCAAATCCTTATGTTGCGGATTTTGAGGAACAGCAAGCTCATTTGCATAGAATTTTTGTAAGTTGATAGCGTCTGCATTTGAATCTATAGCAGCTTTAATTAGCTGTTTAAGTTTTTCTTTATTTCCTACATGGCTGGAGGCTGTTTCTGCTATAACAAAGACAGGGTGGCCTTTACCAATTATCTTGTCACCGATCTTTACATCTTTCATAAATATGAAATGGTGGAAAAAGTTATAAATGTTTTGTTAAAGTAAATCCTTGTTTTTATCTAATGTTTCGAAAATAATTCTTTTTTCTTCTGTAGTTGCTTGAGGCATTGGATATTTCATTCTTGAAAGGCAGATACCTAGATATTCTAAACCAATCTTAACACCTGTTTGGGCGCTATAGGGGTTTGTTTTATACATAACTTCAACAACACTACTAATTCTAGATTGCAATGCCTCAGCTTCTTGTAATTTTTCTTCTTGAATAAATTTCCACAAGGTTACAAACCCTTTCGTTAATACATTAGCACTTCCAGGAAAACCACCCACACAACCAAATTGAGATGCAGCATAAAGAAGTTTATCGCTACCTGGAAGAACAGACATGCCAGATTCTGCTAATCTTTTTAGATAGTCTAAATCTTTACTTCCCTCTTTTGCTCCAATAACTAAACCTTCTTGATGTAATCTAAGCATACTAGCTTCATCTAATCTTAATTTTGAATTTGTATTATAAAAAATAACAGGTAAATTTATATTACATTTTATTCTTCTAACTTGGTCTACGATATCTTCACTCTTAATACGACCATAAAAATAAGGTGGCATTAAAACAATTCCTTCAGCACCAGATATTTCTGCAGCAAAAGCCAATTCTAAAGTGTCACCTAAATTGTCTCTAAAAGCTCCAGGGTAAACTGGAACTCTTCCACTAGAAGATCTCATTACAAAATTTATAAACTGTTTAGATTCTCTTAAAGAAAGCATCGGAAACTCTCCAGTACCACTTAAGGGAAAAAGTCCATCAACACCATTTTCAATTAATTTATCCACTAGATTTTTAGTTGCAGGAAAATCTATTGATTGATCCTCTTTAATTGGTGTCGATAAGGGTACTATAATGCCGTGTAATTTGTTCAGAACCATCTTACCATATTTACTATTCCTTTTTCTACTATTTCTTCAACTCTTGGTTTGAAGACTTCTCTACTCCAAAGATCTCTTCTTAGATCATCTACAGGATTATTATGATAGGCTAAAACCGCCCCCAGTGAATGATTTAGTGCATAGACTGGTTTTGCAGCTTCATAATCTGCTCTATCTTTTAGAGATAGTCCATACCCCTCAAAAAATGCTTCTAATGCAGCCGGACGTTCTGTTTTTCCAAAGTTTACTGTATTAAGTTCAATGGGAACGAATTCCAATGTTCTATTAGCAATAAGTCCTAAACCGATATCAAAGAAACCAGTGATTTTTTCTGTTGTTGGATCTACATTAAAATTTTTTGAATGCAGATCATATAAAACAGCTGTAGGTCTTCTATTTTTATCTAGAGCTTCTCTATGTTTTTCAATAAATTCAGGAATTTTTTCAAATAATAATTCATGTGTAAAATATTCGGTTGAAGCAGGATCTTTTAATTTTCCATATATTGAGAAGGCAATTCTATCACTCCATCTTTGGAATGGATTAATTATAATTCCATCAGGTCCGATAATACCGAATGATCCGAATGTTAAATTACTTACAGGAGCGATGGTTTCTCCTAAATTTCTCATATAATTATTATATTGATTTGGAGTTAAAGATCCTGCAATATCAGCAAAATTTATTCCACTAATATGGGATACTACAAGATAATCTAGTCCATCTTCTGGATCTTGATCTGCTGCAATAAGTCTTGGGATAGGAACCTTTGGAGCATGTTTGCCAATATATTCAAGAAGAAATTTTTCTCTTTCTAATGATTGTATTTGAAGAAAATAAAAATGAGCCATATTAGTTCTATCTAGTCTTGATTTTCTTACAACACAAACTGGTTTACTATCAGTATCATAAACAAGAAGATTATCATTTGTTCTTCCAGCTCCAAGTTTTACTTTACCTATTTTTAAATAAGGGCGATGCGGATTAAGTAGCCTTTTTACTGTGTTTATATATTCTTGTTCTTTTTCTGTTTCATCAAATTTTGCATGTACCACTTTACTGAAAATAGAGAAAAATATTTAAACCTTCCTTCGATTTAACAACTTTTATAAATCTTTCTTATTAAAAAATAATATGTTTAAAACAAAAATAACAACAGTGCTCTTTGATATGGCTAATGTGTTAGTTATTGAAGGATATGATTTAATACTAAATCATCTTAGCTCTTTGTATAATGTTCCACAACAAGAAATGGCTAAAGTTTTGAAAGATACAGTTCTTGTAGATCTAAATAGGGGTCGAATTACTTATGAAGAAGCTGTTAGCAGGCTAGAAAGAGCATTTGGCGAACAAAGAAGGAGAAATGGAGTTTCTGATAATATATTATTAAGAGGTGATAGTGTGGATTTATTTAGTAAGCCATTTTATATTCAAGGTAGAGAAAGATTAGTTATAGGAAACAATGTAGAAATAGCAAAAAAAATAGCTAAAGGTGGGATAAAAGTAGGAATATTATCGAACATAACAGAATCTATTCTTAATTATTATAAAGATGTTGAATTCTTTAATGGATTTAATTCAGATTATTTGACATTTTCTTCTGAAGATAGATGTGCAAAACCAGATCCTATAATATATAAAAATGCATTACAAAGATTGGGAAGCAAACCAGAAGAAACTCTTTTTATTGATGATAATAAAGAATATGTAAAAGGGGCCAGAAAATTAGGAATAAATTCTGTACAATTTGATTATAGAAGAAATACGCTAGAAGATGTTTTGGGAAAATTTGGTTTAATCATTTAGATTATCAATTTTTTAATGGATTTGTTATTATATTTTTGGTAATAAAAAGATAAAGTATATAAATATTATATAAAATAAAACTTTATGCTATGGCTAATACTATCCTTATTTGCAGCACTAAGTACCGCTACGAATAATCTAGTTCAGAAACTAGCTTTAAATAAATATAATGATTATATCGTTTCATGGGCAGTATGGTTTTTTTCTTTACCGATCATTATAATTACCTTGTTTATTGTAAAGATTCCTAATTTAAACTTATTATCAATTTTCTTGCTTTTTATTACAGGAATTTTAGAGATGATAGCTATAATATTATATGTAAAGGCGATTAAGATATCCGGATTAGCTATAACCGTTCCTTTTTTGAGTTTTACACCTGTTTTTTTAACAATAATATCATGGATTTTTTTGAATGAAATACCATCCTTACTGGGAGCTAGCGGAATTTTTTTAATATTTCTTGGATCTTATATAATAAAAACAGAAGGGGGATTTATTTCATTTCAACCGATTAGAAGTTTATTTAGAGATAAGGGATCAATTTACATGTTGATAGCTGCTTTTTTATATGCTGTTGTAACCCCATTATATAAAATTTTAATAAATCAAACAAAAAACCCATTAGCTGTTTCTGGATTGGCTATAATTTCAATCTGCATTGTATCTACATTATATATAATGATAAGATTTAAAGAAAATCCAATAAGGACAGCTAGTAAAACTAACATATGGATATTATTAATAATAGGAACCTTGAGTGCTTTAATGAGCTTAGCTTCTTTCAAAGCGCAGAGTTTAACATTAAATGCTTATATGATATCTGTAAAAAGATTAAGCATTGTTTTTAGCATAATTTATGGATATATTTTCTTTAAAGAAAAAGGAATAATAAAGAATGTTGTAGCTGCTTTAATTATGATTTTTGGAACAGTATTAATTGCAATCGGATAATTAGTTTTAAAAGCTTATTGTTCTTAATATTTTTATGAAAGAACCTGAAGTTTTGATAATAATTGTAAATTATAATACAGAAGATGATACGATTGAATTAATTGAGAGCATAAGAAGATTAGAATATAAAAATTATGAAATATTAATTGTAGATAATGCTAGTAAAAGCATAGAAAAACTAAAGAAGATTAAAAATGTTAAATTAATGAAAAATAAAGTAAATTCAGGAATTACAGGAGCTGTTAATTTAGCGATAAGAGAGAATAAAAACTATGATTATTACTTATTATTAAACAGCGATGCAGTTGTCGATAGATTTTTATTAAAAGAGTTAGTTAATGTTGCAATTAAAGATGAAAGAATCGGGTTTGTGGGAAGTGCGATATTTAATTATTATTCAAAGGATTTAGATTCATTAGGTGGAAAATTAGATTTTATAACAGGGATTGCTAAACCGATAAAAGATTATTATGCTCCAGCTGAACTAAAGAAGAATGAATATTTGGACGCATGTGCTTTGTTAATAAGTAATAAAATCATAAAGGAAGTTGGAATGTATGACGAGAATTTCTTTATGTATTGTGAGACAGAAGATTTAATTTTTAAGGCGTATGAAAGGGGATTTAAGGCTTATATCAATCCGAATGCCAAAGTTTATCATAAAGTTTACGGAAGCTCGGGTGGAAAGAAGAATAAATTTGTTGTTTATTATTTATATCGAAATAGGATAATATTATTAAAGAAACATTTGAAATTATTCAGGTTTTTATTATTTTTATTAATACATTTTATTGTGATAATTCAAGTTCAAGCTATATTATTTATTTTTAGAAGACAATTCAATTTAATAAAATCAGTTTACAAAGGAAGTCGGGATGGAGTGAAAGAAGCTTTCAGGAAGTATTGAAATGAAAATAGCTTATTTATGCTCATATTTTTTTCCTGCTGTGGATGGACCAGCACAAGTAATTTATGAATTAGCTCAAAGATATATTAAGCAAGGACATGAAGTTCATGTTTATACTGTTGATTCCGATAAGAAAGAAAGATTAAAGGTTAAAGAAGAGATAATTGATGGAATTCATCTTCATAGATGTTATTCTTGGTTTAAAGTTGCTAATTTCTCTACTTTTTGGCCAAGCGTTTTATTTAAACTCAATAAAGAAAAGTTTGATATTATCCATACACATGTTGCAGGACATGCTCATCAATTTTTCGGAGCTTTAAACGCGAAATTTAGAGGAATAAAGTTAATTCATACTACGCATTGCCCATGGACTACGGAAAACAGAAGTTTTTTTGCTAAAATATTACTGGGAATTGTTTATAATACCTTTATGAGATTAAGTTTTAGATGGACTGATAAGATAATTGCGATAACACCTTGGGAAATACAATTCATTGAAAAATACGGCGGAAAAGGAAAGATTGAAGTTATACCAAATGGAATGGGCAAGGAATTTTTTAAGAAAATAAAAAATAATGATTTCAAGAAGAAATATGGAATTAAAGGAAAATTGATATTATTTTTTGGAAGATTGAATAAAACAAAAGGTGTAGATAAGTTTGTTTTAATGGCTAATGACTTATTAAATGAAAGAAAAGATCTAGATTTTGTTATTGTTGGACCTGATGAAGGAATGTTAGAAGAAGTTAAAAAATTAGCTGACAAAAGGATAAAGATTTTGGGAGCGATAAGAGATAGAAAAGAAGTTGTTAAAATGTATCAAGCAAGTGAAGTTTATGTTATGCCTAGCTTTAGAGAGGGATTGCCTTTAACTTTATTTGAAGCTTTTGCTTGTGGATTATCGGTAGTTGCAAGTCCTGTGAATGGTATTCCTTATGAGATGAAAGATAAGGAAAATGGATTTTTTTGTGATTATGGAGATATAAGTTGTTTAAAAGGTAATGTGATAAAGTTAGTTGATAACAAGAAATTGAGAGAGAAAATAGGCAAGAATAATGTTAATAAATCTAAGCAATATGATTGGGATAAAATAGCTAAAAGGGTTATGAATATATATTTAGAGTAAGGTTTATTAAATTTTCCTATATCTCATTATCATGAAAATTCTTATAATTAAATTAGGAGCTATGGGAGATGTTGTAAGGACAACCACAATACTTCCAGCATTAAAAGAAAAATATAGATACACAGAGATTTATTGGCTTACCAAGAAGAATGCTTATTCATTAATAAAAGACAATAAATTTGTTGATGAGGCAGTTTATTACAGCAAGATTAATTTAAGATATTTAGAAGGAATGTACTTTGATATTGTTATTAATCTGGATGAAGATTTTGAAGCTTGTGCATTGGCTACTAAGATTAAAACTGGAAAAATCATTGGAAACTATTTAGATAAAAATCTTAAAGTTGTCCCATCTGAGAGCGCAAAAGAATGGTATGATATGAGCAAATTAGGCAAGAAACCTCAAAATGATATTCTCAAAAAGAAAAATAAGAAAACGTACCAACAAATTATTAGCGATATGGTTGGAGTGGATTACGATAAGACTTTTATGAATTTAAAATTAAATAGGGAACAAGGAAAATTTTTAAATGATTTTAAGAGAAGATATAATATAAGAGAGGATGATATTGTTATAGGGGTTAATACAGGATCGGGGGGAGTTTGGCCATCAAAGAAATTAAGCATAGAAAAGACAGCAAAACTTGCTGAAATGTTGTATAAAAATTATAAATATAAAATATTGCTGTTTGGCGGGCAGGATGAGATAGAAAGAAATGACAATATTATTTCTTTAAGCAAAGTCCCTATAATAAATACGGGATGTGGCAATGATCTTTTTGAATTTCCAGCATTAATAGCTATTTGTAATGTTTTTGTAACCAGCGACAGCTTAGGATTACATTTAGCTGTAGCTCTGAAAAGAAAAGTTGTCGTTTTAGTTGGTCCAACTTCTGCTGCCGAATTAGATTTGTATGGACAAGGTATAAGATTAACGCCAAATTCTAATTGTTTATGTTGTTATAAACCAGACTGCCAAAGTATGAATAAGATGAATGTAGATAATATTGTTAATGCTGCGAATAGGTTAATAAAAAATAAATTATCAATTATTGTTACTTCTTTTAAAGAACCTAATTTGCCAAAGGCTATTGATTCTATAATAAAACAACAAATAGATTACGACTATGAAATTATTATAGCAAGTCCAGATGAAGAAGCTAAAACATTATTTAATAAACTAAATAAAAAACAGAATATAAAATACTTTAAAGATCCTGGAACAGGAAAAAGTTATGCAATAAATTTATTATTTAAAGAATTAAAAGGAGATATCTTGATTTTTACAGATGGTGATGTTGTTCTGGGAGAAAACTCAATTAATGAAATTGCTAGATCTTTTTTTGACCTTAAAACAGGATGTGTAACGGGAAGAATTGTTTCATCGAATAGTAAAGAGGATATATTTGGATATTGGAGCCATTTATTGGCTGATGCAGGAGCTCATAAAATCAGGAAAAAATTATCTGAGCAAGGAAAATTTTTAGAATGTTCTGGGTATTTATTTGCTTTCAGAAACAATATAATCAACAAGATTCCATTAGATGTAGCTGAAGATAGTATAATCCCTTATTATTTTTGGAAAAGAGGATATAAAATTAAATATGTAAAAGAGGCTAAAGTGTTTGTTAAGAACCCTGATAATTTTAATGAATGGTTTAAACAAAGAAAAAGAACTGCGAAGGCACATGAAACATTAACAAAACACGCTCCTGATTTTCCAAGAGTTAAATCTTTTTTTAATGAAGTATTTATTGGAACATTTTGGGCCTTATCTTACCCTCAAGATTTGAGAGAATTTTGGTGGACACTAAGGCTATTCTTTGCTAGATTATATATGTGGATTAGTGTTTATTACGATACTAGGTTAATAAGAAAACATTATAATGATGCTTGGGAAAGAGTAGAAAGTACAAAGTGATTAATATGAACATAGAAAGAGTAAAAGAAGTTGTCAGAACATTCCCTGAAAGGAAAATTTTAATTGTTGGAGATGTAATGCTAGATCATTATATTTTAGGAGAGATAGAGAGATTAAACCCAGAGAGACGCGCAACCAATCTAGTAAAAGTTACAGGACATTCTGATGTTTTGGGGGGTGCGGGGAATACGGCAAGTAATATTGCAAGTCTTGGGGCTACAGCTTATTTGTATGGTGTTATGGGAAATGATAAGTCAGGGAAAGTGGTTTATGATTTAGTTTCTTATAATGGAATTAAATCTAGAATCATTTCATTAAGGGATAGAATAACCACAACAAAAAATAGGCTTATAGCAGATGATGAAGATTTAATTGCTAGATTCGATGAAGAAATGGACACAAGATTGAATAGAGATCAAACTAATATTTTAATAAATCATTTTAGGGAATCTGATTTAGATGCAGATGTATATTTAATATCAGATTATGGTAAAGGGATTATTACTAAAACATTGGTAAAATTTTTGAGAATGGAAGCTAAAAGAAGAAAGAAATTATTTATTGTTGAACCTAAACCAATAAATGCTAGTATTTATTATGATATGGATTTTTTAATGTTAAATTCTAAAGAGGCAAGAGAGATAACAGGACTAGACAAAAATAAGCATATAAATCATGTTGGTAGAAAGCTTATATCTAAATATTGGACTGGTGGGGTCGTTATTACTTGTGGTAAAGAAGGAATGAAATTTTTTGGGCAAGAAGGGCTTTATCATCATTCTAAAGGAAAAAGTGTTCCAGTATATGATCTTTCTGGAGCGGGAGATACTGCATTAGCTATATTTTCCTTGGGATTAGCTTCTGAATTAGGAGTTAAAGATTCTATGTCTGTTGCAAACCATGCTGCAGCAGTAGTTATTGGCAAAGTTGGAACAGCAACATTAACTTTAGATGAATTGTTAGCAAGTTTAGATAAAAAATAATATATTCTTAATTCTCTATATTTAAGATTAATAAAAACATATTTAAGTTAGAATATTAAAGAAATAAAAATGGAAGTTAAACCTACAGAGATTAAAATTGAAACTAAAGAACAGAAAAAAGGATTTTTTAGTGATAAATTAAACATAATAGCATTGGTTGTTATTAGCATTGGGATTATAATAAGACTTTATTATTTATTTGTTGCTTCCCATCAACCATTATGGTGGGATGAAGCTGAGATGATGTTGCAGGCAAAACATTATGCTTTTAATACACCAAATACAGGATGGTTTCCATATAGAGAACCTTTATTACCCTTATTTTGGGGATTATTATTTAAGATAGGAGCTTCTGAATTTTTTATTAGACTTATTGAAACATTATTTTCAATAGTGGCAGTTATTTTTACATATCTTTTAGGAAAAGAAATTTTTGATAAAAAAATCGGGATTATTGCAACAGCATTTTTATCTGTTTTTTATCTACATTTATTTTATTCTTTAAGATTCATGTCAGAAGCACCAACATTAGCTTTTGTTACAGTTGCCGTTTATTGTTTTTGGAAGGGTTATGTGAAAGAAATAAATCTTAAATACCTTTTATTTTCCGGATTATCTATTTTAATAGGATTTTTGAGTTATTATGCTGTTGGATTTATTGGATTAGTGATGTTGATATATCTATTGATAACAGATAAATTTAAATTCTTGAAGAATAGAAAAGTATGGATAGCAGCGATAATAATATTAATATTATTGTTGCCTTATATCTTTTATTCTATGGCTACGTTAGGAGCCCCGATACCTAGATTGGCAGCGGTACAAGCAAGCATTGCAAATCCTGAAACAAAAGCTGTTTATTCTGCTTGGAATGTTTATCTAAAAATGTTTCCAACTTATCTTCAAATAGTTTTACTTATCACATTTTTATTAGGATTATTATATTTATTGATTAATCTTATTTTGGGCTTTGATTTAATGATAAAAGATAAAAACATTGAATTGAAAAAGGATTTATTTTTGTTATTATGGATATTAATACCTTTAATATTATTAACATATGTTGCTATAAATACAAGCGGGCGAGGAGAAGATAGGTATCTTATAGTTGTCTTTCCTGCAGTGTTTATTATAGCTGCGAAAGCATTAATGTGGATATCTGATTATACTAAAAAATTTGACAAGAGAATTGCAATTGGTTTTGTTGTGTTAATAATATTGATAGTTGGTTTCCAACAATTAAGATATAGTGATGCATTAATAAAAAATAAAGTTAGCTCATACGAACCAATAAAATTGGTTGGAATATGGATAAAAGAAAATTCAAATAAGGGAGAGATTGTCATAAGCAATTCTATACCGCAAAATACTTATTATTCTGAAAGAGAGACAAGATATGCTTATGAAGAAAATGAAATTAATAAATATAAACCAAGATATTTTGTTGTTTCTATATTTGAGAATTCCGGACAGGCTTATTTTGAATATCCTGAGAAACATGGATTAAAACCTGTGCAGGCATATTTCGCAGATCAGGAACAAAAACAAGCATTAGCAGTAATTTATGAATTCCCTAAACCTTGAACATTATTAAATAATTTTTCCCACTTTTACTTAAGGGATTTTTTGAAGTTTTGAAGTTCCCATATTCAGCTAGCTTTGCATCTAAATTTGGAATTTTTACATCTATTAAATTAATGTTTATATCTTTTATTACCTTTTTTATATCAAAATCACCTGGAAATATTAATAAGATCATACCATATTTTCTTGTTATCCTTACCATTTCTTTAATTATATTTAATGGATCTTGGGTTTTATTTATTATATCTATGTTAAATGTTAGATCAAAAGTGTTATCCTCAAAGTTCGTTTTTGTTAATGATGATTTTGAAATGTTTAATTTATCGGAATTAATTGTTTCATTTTTATCATCGATTAAGATTATCTTATATTTTTCGTTTTTTGTTAGTAATAATGAATTTTCAATAAAATTGCAACCTAATTGTAATATGTTAAGCTCTTTTTTATTAATTAATTCTATTGTGTCCCTAATAATTCTATTTTGCTGTTGAACACAAAAAGAATCTTTTTCTATTGTTGTTATACCCTTAATTTCTTCCATGCTATATTGTAAACCTCATCTACTGTTATATCTTTAAGACATTTATAATTTATATTTAAGACACATTTCATTGTGTCCCCGATTCTGTAACAAGGCTGACAGGGTAGATTTTTAAATATTGCGGTGTGAATATCTCCCTGAGGTAATGTCTTCCTCGCAACAGGGCCAACAAGAATTATTGTTGGGGTATTTAATGCTCCTGCTATGTGCATTAATGCAGTATCATTTGAAATAAACAGGTTACATTTCTTAATTAAAGATGCAGAATGTTTTACTGAAGGAGTATTAACCAATATAGGTTTATTTTTTGTGTTTTTATATATCCATTCTTTTAAATCAGCTTCGTCATTTCCACCAAATAATAAGCAGATGGTATTTTTATTTGATAGTTTGTCTATTAACGAAATAAATCTTTCCTTTGGCCATCTTTTGTTTATCATTCCAGATAAAACAGAAGAGCCAGCATGAATACCAACTAATTTTTTCCCCTTTAGTTTATTCGTTTTTATAAAATCTGATGTAAAATTTTCATGTTCTTTATCTAACTTTAGAAAAATTGACTTATCTTCTTCTAGAGCATTTATATTTAATAGTTTTAACAAGTTTAAATTTTCTTCTACTTCATGTAAATTTTTATCCAAGGGAAGTTTTTTAGAATAAAAGAAACTTGCAGAGAATAATTTATTATGATCATATAAATGAGTTATCTTAGTTTTTGCCCCTATTAAAAATCCAATAAGAGAATATTGAAATCTATTGGCAGGATAAGCTAAAATGGATATATCATAGTTTTGAAATCTTTGTTTTAGCACAAAAAATAGTGATTTAATGTGCCCCCTTTTCATGAATGGATAAAATATTATTTTATCAACATATGGATTTCCTTCCAATATCTCTTGTGAGCCTTTATACATTACCAAAGCTGTGATTTCCGAATTGGGAAAATGTTTCTTTAATGATCTTAATGTTGGGGTAAATAATAAGGTATTTCCTATTCCAGGCAATAATATTGTTAATATTTTCATTTTTTTAAAATTAAATCATGGATTTTATTGTATGATTTAACTATTACTTCAAGATTTGAGTAAATTAACCTTAGTCTTATTATTGACAAAAACATCTCTATACTTGTTTTTGCGACATTTAAATGAGAGTCTTTTGCATCACTCCAATATGTTGGAATTTCGGTCACTTTATAACCTTTTTTATTTAATTTATATAAAACATCTATATCAAAAGCCCATTTTGTTTTGCCGATATTATTAACAATAGATTTGATTGCATCTTTTTTGAATAACTTACAACCACATTGAGTATCATTTACATTTAAGTTAAATAATATTCTTACCAAAATGTTAAAAGACCTTGAAGCTATTCTACGCGAAATTTTTTGCTTTATTGGGATTGTAGCTCCTTTAACCCATCTTGAGGCCAATATACCATCATAACCATTCATCTTTAAAACAAGATCATAGAAGGCTTCTGGCGGTGTTGACATATCCGCATCAACAAAACCAATAAATTCCTTATTCGCTGCTTTAAAACCTTCAATAACTGCAGGGCCTTTTCCTATAGGATCAGTAAAATTAAGATATTTAATTATTTTAGGATATTTTTTTTGATAATTTAAAACAACACTTAAGGTATTATCTTTGCAACCATTTAAAACTATGATAATTTCAAAATCTTTTAACCTTGAAGAAAGATAAGATGAATAATAATCTAGTGTTTTTCCTATTCTATGTTCTTCATTATATGCAGGAATGATTAGAGATAAGGTTTCCATTGATAAAATAGATGATAAAAAGTATTATAAATCATTTGATGAGAAATTTATTATTGTGAAATATATATTTTAGCGTTATCTTATCTTGTTATCTTTATCTTTAATAATCTTTAATTCAAAATGAATCATTTGGATTGGATAATAATAGCAGAAAAATCTTTCCCAGACAAATGGGTTAACATTTGCGATATAATTTAGAAAACTAAGAAATTTATTTTGAGTTAGCATTAACCTAACACTTAATACTTTAACATTTGAAATATTCCTTTCATGAAAAAAATTTGATTGGAAAAACATTTTATGATTTATTTGGTAAGCTGAAGCATTAGAAAAATGCGGGACAATAGCTTTTAATTTTCCGTCTTCTTTTAATATTCTTCCTATTTCAATAAGCACTTTTTTTAGTTGTAAGCCGTCAAAATGTTCTAAGATATTATCTGCGAATACCAAATTAAAAGTGTTATCTTTAAATGGATAGGGAAATTTGCTTAAATCATGTAAAATATCTGGATGCCAATCAGGATTAATATCAATGTTTACCCATTCTTCTTTTTCGTTACTTTTCTTATAACTCTTCCCACTACCCAAATTTAAGCATTTTAAACGCATTTTATGCATAACCCAATTCTTGTTTTTATAGATATATAATATGCAACAGTTATATTATAATATTACAGAAAGCTTTTTAAATTTAATTAAAGTAAGGGGATAAAATGAATATATCTTTGATTATACCTACCTTAAATGAGAGTGATAATATTGGAAGATTATTAGATGATATATTTTTAGTTTCTAAAAAAAACAAGCTTAAACTTGAGGTTGTTATAATTGATGATAATAGCAGAGATGGAACATTTGATATTGTAAATAAAATAAAGAAAGATAAGAAATATAACATTAATGCAATATGCAGAAAAGATAAGAAAGGATTAGCATCTGCTGTTTTGGATGGGATTGATATTTCTAAGGGAGAGATTATAGGTTTTATGGATGCTGATCTAAGTCATCCTGCTGAAAAGATTTTTGATATGGTTAAACCGATATTAAATGATGAGGCGGAGATTACAATAGGAAGTAGACTAATAGAAGGAGGAGGAGTAACTAATTGGCCTGAACAAAGAAGATTAACATCAAGGATTGCCACAATTTTAGCTAAACCTGTTACAAACATTAAAGATCCTATGTCTGGATTTTTTTTCTTTAAAAGAGAGGTTATAGAAGAAACAAGATTGGTTCCTAGAGGCTATAAGATTGGCTTGGAAATATTGGCCAAAGGAAATTATAACAAAGCAATCGAAATTCCCTATATGTTTAAGAATAGGACTGATGGAAAAAGTAAACTTGGAATGAAGCAAAATATGGAATATGTAACGCAACTTGGAGATCTGTATTTATATAAAATAAGAAAAAAATTATTTAATCCGATGTTTAATAGATTAAGAGAAAGCTATCATTATGCAAGATATAGAAAAGTTAGAAGATTATTACCTGATAAAAAGGATTTATTGGATATAGGATGCGGAAAGCCTTGTAATTCAATGAAAGATGGGAGTTTTATTAGATTTTTAGGTCATGGAATTGGAATGGATGTTAAGGATTGCAAAGGATTTAATTTTAAACGAGGAAGTATAACAGATATACCATTTAAACCAAATAGCTTTGATGCAATAACAGCAATGGAAGTTTTAGAGCATGTAGAAGATAGAGATTTAGCTTTAAACAATATCAATAGGGTATTAAGAAAAGATGGAACATTGGTTATATCTGTCCCAAATGAAAATACCTTATTTAATATGTTTTGGTGGTTATGGACCAGAAGTGTAGGTGATATGTGGAAAGATACACATGATGAGAAATTCTCAAAGAAAAAATTTTTAGAAGATATAGAGAGACACGGATTTAAGATAGAAAGTGTAAAAATACACTGGCTTGTTGATATAATAATAAAAACAACTAAGATAAAAGATGAGTAGTCTAACAAACTATATAATAAAATATTGGAATTTGAATTATGAGAGTGGATTGTTTGTATTAGTAATATGCTTGATATTATTTTATATTTTCTTTTTAAGTGGAAAGGAACATGAGTAAATTAAAAAATAGTGTACTAACCGTAGCAATTATAATTGTTTTGATTAAGTTAATTGGAACTTTATTAAATATATTTGGGGTTAGTAAATTTAATTATTTAATTTGGGGTTTTTTGAATTTAACAATTCCGGCTTGGATTGAATTTTTATGGACATTAATTGGATTGATTATATTAATCATTATTGCAATCCCAAAGATTCAGAAGAAGATATTAAATGGATTGGAAAACAGTAGAATTATAGATAGTTTATTTGCAAAAAGAAACATTAAGGGATACATTTTAGTTGCTTTTACGTTTTTTATAATATTTTTTTTATTTCAAATCGTTAATTATGGTTTGGGGGATGCCGGCATTTTACCTAAAGAGGCATTTACGATTCCAGCATCTAGGTTTTTTATGAGTTCACCAATAAGTTCTTATAGCGATTATTTATTTTACAAAGTAACAAGTCCTATAGCTGGGTGGGAACCTGTTAAATCAACTAGTTTCTTTGTGAATATTATAGGGTTTTTCTTTATTATTCTATTATTCTTATTATCTAATCTTTTAGGGAAAGACAAAATAGAAAGATTTTTTGTGTTTATGTTTATAGGAAGTATGGGAACAATAGAGTTTTTCTTTGGATGGTGGGAGGGAACTTCTAGATTAGCATTTACAATGTTTTTATACATCTTAGTTTCTATCTATTATCTTAAGAAAAATACTAAATTAATATATCCTACAATAGCAATGTGGCTATCTTTCTGGAGTCATTTGGCTGCATTTTGGATATTACCATCGTTGTTATACCTTTATTTCGTAGATTCTGGAATTAAGAAATTAAATATTAATAATTTTTTTAAAGGAGTATTTAACATAAAATTTATCAGATTTATAGCTCCTTTTGTTATTTTAACAATATTATTTTTTGTTTATATAGAATTTAATCTATATACAAGTTTCGGGATTCATGTTACTGATATAGAAAAGGTAAAAGTGGGAAATACATTTGGTGGGGGAGATGGAATTATGTTTTTACCTTTATTTGAATATAAATCTCCATGGGAAAAGTATATGATGATATCTTTTGAACATTTTACTTATTCCTTTAATGAGAATATATTAGCTGCAGGGGTGGGTTTATTGCTGTTTGTTTTATTGTTTCTAACACATAGGAAAAAAATCAATTTTAAAGATAATGTGGTTATGTTTTTATTGATAATGTTAAGCTTCTTTTTCTTATTTACAATAACATTGAATATAGAATATCAAGAAAAATTAGGCTGGGATTTATTTTCTCCGGCTGCATTTATCTATGGAATTTTAAGTGCTTATGTATTATTAAATTATGTAAATAAAGATGTAGCGAGGCAAGTATTTTTGATAATGATAATATCAAATATAATATTTACAGTACCTTGGGTGCTAAGCAATAGTTGGTTGTTTATTAGATAATTATAGGAATCTAGCAATTTTCTTTACCATTTTTCCATATCCACTTGGATGGGTGAGATGCTTACCAATATAACCCCACCTTTTTGGATTTGTATAAAATTTAAATAATAATTTTTTCTGTAACCATTTAAGCTCTTTGAAATTTACATCAGGATTTTCGAAAGCGCTGTTTTTATAATAATCAAAATTATCGAAATCTGTAGTAATTTTATATTTGTCTTTTATTGCATCATATAGATAAGTTCCAGGCAATGGAGTTGCAATTGTGGCGGTTATTTCTGTAGCATCAAGAGAGGCAGCAAATTTTATTGTTTTTTCGATTTCTTCTCTTGTTTCACCTGGAGCACCTAGCATAAAGAAGCATAAACAATGAATGCCAATTTTTTCTGCCAAAGCTATTTTTTCAGGAATTCCTTCTAATTTGATATCTTTATGATATATTTCATCTAAAACTCTTTGACTTCCAGATTCAAGACCCATGTGCATGACTCTTAGACCAGCATTGTACATTGTTTGCATTATTTCCTTATCAATTAAATCAATACGGGAATTACAACCCCACAATAAGTCGAGTTTTTCATCTATCATTCTTTTACAAAATTCACGTATCCATATCTTTTTTAATGTAAATGTATCATCTTGGAAGAAAAATGCTTTGATACCAACATTTTCTTTTAGATATTTTAGTTCTTGAATTATACTATCAACACTTCTTGTTCTGAATAATCTACCAAAGAGTTTATCTAAAACTGGTTGACAAAATGTGCATCTAAAAGAACAACCACGAGCCGAAAACATACTAGTGCCATGAAGATCAGGATTAATGCTATCTAGCAAATGCCATCTCTTAATATATTCCTTCATTTCTAGTAAATCATATGTTGCCATTGGCAAAGTTTCTATATCTGCAGGAACTCCCTTTACTATCTTTGTACCATTAAATTTTCCATTGATTACATCTATTATTGTAACTTCTGCCTCTCCCTGTACTAGATAATCTCCATGATCAATTAGAGTTTCTGGTTTTAAAGTAGGATGTGGACCACCTAGAATAACTTTTTTACCCATTTCTTTTGCCATTTCAGAAATTTTAATACAATCATTATACATCATTGTGTCTGAATAAATAGCAACCCAGTCTGGATTAAACGAGGTTAATCTTTCTTTAACATAATCTAGAGATTGATGAAAAGTTGTATCTATTATTTCTACTCCAAATCCATTTTTTCTTAAATTACCTGCTAATAAAGCCATACCTAGGGGAGGATCTCCAGTTTGGTATTTCATTCTAGGGAAAACAAGACTTACCTTCATTTTTCTTAACAATTGTTTAGTTGAGGACATATTTAAGTTTTACTCATTATTAATAATGGTATGGGAAAGCTTATATATTTTTGGGAGATATAATTAATTATATGGATAACTTAGCAGTGATAGATAGAAATTTAAGATGGTTTAGAAACTCTGGCGTTTTACTTAAAGATGGTTTAGAGGGTGTTTGTGAAAGAGCGAGACTACTGGATAGAGAACATCCTATTGTAAATGGAAATAGACTTCAACAAGATGGATTATTTAAATATGTAAGGGTAGATTGTGTATTGCAAACAGCAACATTATTTGCATTAGCAGATAATTTATTTCCTTCTAGGGGATATAAATATGTATCAGATAACTTGTTAAAATTTATAAAAGAAACTCCTTTTCAAGAAAACAGATTAGATCATTCAGAATTTGGACTTTTTGCTCATGGATTAACTTTTGATTATGCTTTTCCAGTTAAGATGATCGTAGAAAAAAATCCCACAGTAAGACATTATAAAGATAATAAATATTTTTGGGATAAAAAATGGCCTGATGATAATAGCTGGGCTGTAATCTTACCTTTAGCATTATGGGCAAATGGATATTCAGATGAATTAAGAGATTATTCACTTCTTGCAGCTCAATCTTTGCTTGATAAAAGAGAGATATTAGATAAATATGCAAGAAATAAAATGGATGGGATGCCGCATTGGGGGGGAATGAGAGCTATGGCATTGGCATATGTTTACGGCTTAACTGAAGATGAAAGGTTTAAAGATGAATCATTAAATTCTCTTCAGAAAGATTTGGAAGCTATAGATGATTTTGATAAAGGAAAAAGAGAACAACCTTATGATCTTTCAAATTGTGGATATTTTGTGATGGAAGCATCTACTGTTGCCGATGTAACTAAAGATGATAAGGTAATAAGGGGTCTAGATATTGTAGCTAAATATTTAATTTCAAGACAAAGTGAAGATGGACATTGGCCTGGTGAATGGTGGGAAGGAAGTAGTGGTGAACATATAGCTGATTTAGTTTATGGACAGAATTGGGCTACTTTAGGTTTACAATCATATACACAATTTACAGATGATAAAAAAGCAAGAGAATCTGTAAAAAAATCATTAGAGTTCTTAACTTCAATACAAAATAAATCTGATTTCGCAAAGACAGATGGCGCTTGGCTTGGATCTTATGATGCTAAAAGAAAAACTTGGGGTGGAGAAGATAGAGTAGAAGGAGGAATTAGTAGTATGTATACTGGATGGACAAATGCCCCAATTTCTATAGCTCTTATAACAGATTATACTGAAACAAGAAGTATTTTATTACCAAGAAACAATCCTAAAGTGGATTTATTTTCTTATGGAAAAATAGTTGCACAATATGATAAACATAAATTAGAAATAGACAAAAGATGAACAAAGAAGAAAAGATAATGCAACTTAAAGATGGATTAATCGTATCTTGTCAAGCAGAACCAGAGAAGGGAAGTCAACTTTATGAACCAAGAGATATATCAAGAATGGCTAAAGAAGTTTTAAAGGCAGGAGCTTGTGCTGTTCGTATTTGTGGCATTGAAAACATTGCACAAACAAGATATCTAAATCCTGAAAGTATAATTATTGGTATTACCAAATCACAGTACGCTGATAACAGGGTATTGATTACAGAGAGCATAGACGACATTTCAAGAATTTTTCAAGCAGGAGCAGATATTGTGTCATTAGATATGACTGATAGATTAAGACCAAATGGAATGTTAAGTTTAGAATTATATTTTACTGCAAAAAAATTGTTTCAAGATAAAATATTTATGGCAGACATAGCTACTTTTGAAGAAGCTAACCGAGCAATAAATATTGGGCATGTTGATATTGTTGGCACAACTCTTTCCGGATACACTCAAAATACAGAAAAAAAACTTAAAGTACATAGATGGTATGAATATGAACCTGATTTTGATCTTTTAAAAAAACTTACCGGGAGATTTAATAACACTCCAATAATTGCAGAGGGTAGAATAAGAGAACCTGAACAATGTTATTTGGCTATGAAATATGGAGCTTGGGCAGTGTGTATAGGAAGTCAGGCAACAAGACCGAGAATGAGTACGGCTTGGCATTTAAAGGCTGTAAGAAATGGTGGATATAAATAATTTAATAATTTTTTATAGTAGTTTTGTGATATCGCTCTTTTGATATATAAAATAATGTAAATAAGATAATAAATAATGTAATCATCATGAATAATAATATGTATATAACTGTAGCTAAGCTATTATGGAAGAACCATATTAGGAGTATTTCTAATATGTCAAAAACAAACAGGATTATTAAAAATCTTATCTTATTGATTGAGATGTTGTAATATGCTATTAAATAACTTAATGAAATAAATGTGGTCATTAAGCCAAAAATGCCAATTAAACCAGCTATGGGAGCATATTCATTCCCAAAAACCACCTTTACTGTTAAATCTGAAAATAAGAAATAAAATAATGAAACTACAAAACCAAATAAAGCTACTGCTCCCAGCGATTTGTAAAGTATTCTTTTATGTGGTTTTTTATTGTAATAATTTTCAGAAACTTTTGGAAACATTACCATTACAATAGATAATGAACCGAAAAATATTATTTTACCCAACAATGAAATTGCAGCATAATAACCTGCATCATGCTCTGAAAAAAAATGTTTTACCAATAAAATATCCATACTATAGTATAATGTTGTGAACAAAAGCATTAACATTACAGGAACAGTATATTTGTAAACCTCTTTTGATTCAAACTTCTTTTTTTCTGTTTTAAGAATTTCTTTAAGCTGAAATGTTGAAACTAAGATGGGGATTAAATATGAAATAATTACAGCTACTATTGCTCCAACTATTCCAAATCCTAAATAGACAAGAATAAGAGCAGGAAATAATTTGAAAAACCCTTCAAGTATCATTGATAATCCAAGCTGTTTAAAGTTTTGCAAACCCTGAAAAACCCCTCTTGAAATTGGAATTATCATTGCAAAAATAAAGAAGATATAAACTAAATAGAGATAATATTTGTTTGTAATGTGGAGAAAATCTTGAATAAAAGGAGTTATCATTACTGCGATTATGATAACTATCAAACTATAGATAGATATTTTTTTTAAAGATGAACGTATCAAATAATTAATTTTATCTTTTTCGTTATTTACCTTAAACCTTGCTGTAAAATTTGCTATCGTTGTCTGGATAGTGTTAATGGGGATTGTAATTATGTAGATTATAGAAAATAAAGAACCGAGAATCCCATACTGCACTGGACCGAGAGTTCTTCCCATTGAAAAATGATAAAGATAACCAAGGATGTTCATTATGAAAGAAGCTATGAATAAAATGAGGTTATCTTTAACAAAATCTTTTGATGATACATAATTTTTTATTTTTCTGTACATTTTATAGTATCCATATTAAGCTAGAAAAAAATAATTCTATAACTATCATGAATAACATCACCTGTTTTTCTGTGTATTTTCCAGATCTTGTTAGGATGTGGGGAATAGAATAAATTTTATCATACTTTGACTGAACTTTTCCGTCTTTAAAGAAACCATAACTTTGTGCTTTAAATTTGCTTCTAGCCTTTAATATAAATTCTATAAAAAAAGGAGTTGAGGCTATTAAAGCTGCCTTTTCTATATTTCCGATAATAGCAATAGTTGCAATAACCGCTCCAAGTAAGTAAGTTAATGAATCACCTGGAAATATTTTTGAAGGATATTTGTTAAATATGAAAAAAGCAAGCAATGCTGCGAATGTTGAAAAGGCTAAAATTGCTGCTAAATCTCGATTATTTACAAAAGCATATAACCCGAGCATCCCTGTGTAAACTAAGCCCATACCAGCTTCTGAACCATTAAATCCAGCAAGTAAATTAACCATGTTTGCTGCTCCTATGATACCAATAGGTACTAAAATTAATGGATAGATTAAGCCAACATCTATGGCCTTATAAAATGGAATAGCTATAATTGTGACTCCTGCATTAGCCACGATTAACGGAATTGTTGCTGGAAGTGTTAGTAATGGCTTTTGCCATTGCTTTAGTCCAGATGAACTTTCTCTTGAGGTTTTTATTATTAAATCATCTATAAATCCAATAAATGTTATTATTAAAATTGTAGATAGGGCTGCAAATATTAATATAATTCTTTCTTGACTTCCATTATTATAAAATGTTTCCAGAAAAACAGTCAATAATAAACTTGCTGATATTCCAGCCAATACAGCCATCCCACCTGAAATCGGGATTAATGGAAGATTCTCTTTATTTTGATCTTTGACAACTAAATTAATCTTTGTTAAATAACGAATAAATTTTGGCAACATAATTAATGTAACTAGAAAACTTATTACAGAGAATATAATTATTTGAAACATCATAAAAATAGTTTAATACAATATTATTAAAAATGTTTCGAATTAACCATAACTTGGATTTACTAATGTAACTTCAGGATTTGGATATGTTTGGGATAGATAGATTGGATCTGTTTTGACTCCAGGAGGATAGTTAACTTCCCATATTTTGATCGGACCTATAATTCTGCCTTGATAGACTGCCAATGGAACCTGATTTTCATCTGAGTAAGCTAATTTGAAAATATCTGATTTTTCTCCGTAAATGTAAAGGTGGGCAAATAAAGTTCTTCTTACTCTTGGTGATAGGTAGATTGCTGCACCTATTGGATTAACTTGGCCCTGATCATCTATAGTTGGAATAAATCTTAGACATCCCTTTAATGAGTCTTGAGATGAAGGGAATATTATCTCTTGTTCTGAAAGATAAATACATTCCAATGGAATATCAACTCTTTGATTATTGTTTATGACAACGGCAGAAGGTTGACCAAATGAAGTGTTATTTCCATCTGTTTGAATTGGGATGAAAAACCCAGCAACCCCAGCAGCATTTCTTGCATATAATTGTCCATTAATTGTTGTATCTTCATCGAAATTTATACCACCCCTATATAAGTAGATTGTTTGATTTCTTGTTTGTTGAGTTTGACTTTGATCAAGAGAATAAACACCAATCCAAGAATAACGATCATAATTTGTATCTGAACCAATTGCAGAGAATGCAGGATATTTTCCTATTTCATCTGAAACTATTAATAAATGAGTTACATTATGAGATTTTAAAAATGGAAGAGGTTCGGTTAGATTTTGGGCTGTTAGAACATGTCTTCCCATATAATAATTCCAGGGACCAATAGAATTTCCACCATCTGTTACTGTTGCTCTTTCAAAACCTGTTTGAACTAAATAACCATAATCCCACCAATGAGCGAATACAGCACTTTTTGGAGTGTTTGTTTTTGTCCATTCACCTGCCGCTTGCCATTGTTGATTATAGATAGGGCCTGCATATTTTGCCTGAGCGGTTATACTTTTTGACAAGCTTATGACAAATAATAACATAACAAATAATACAATAGCATAACTTGCTATTTTATATATTGGTTTTTTATTTTTTGAAAAGAAATCTATTGTTTCGAATGCCAAGAATGAAACTAAGATTGCGACCAATGGAGCAAACGTAAAAATTAATCTTATAGCTGTTCTTGCTCCGATAATTCCAATCAAGAAAAATACAATAATAAAATTCAATGTTTTATCTATTTTTTGGATAGATTCAAATTCTTCTGGATCTTTATAATATGCTCTTAAGAATATATAAATTGAGAATCCGAGGAAAAAGATTATACCTCCGTAAAACATGAAATGGGACAACCCATTATCTCCATTTAGTTTTGAGCTTGGAGAATATCTGCTGAAAACGAATAATATAATAAATATAGCATATGCTATTGTTAATTTAAGCTTGCTTTTCTTTAATGGAGAAACTCCTTTGTATACCAATATTATCGATCCGATTATAGTTAGCCATATAAGCCACCATCCGATATTTTCACCACCAAACTGACCAGGCCAGCTAGAGATATATGGTTGGTGGGATTCTGCAACCGTTTGAGCCCACCTATTATTTAATGGATTGTTAATATTATGGATAACTCCGGATATTTTATCAGGGATAAAAGTGATATCATGTATAATGGAAGTTATTATTATTAATAAAATAACTGAAAATATTAACGATTTAACACTATCTGGAACATTTAACTTGAATCTTTCTTTAAATTTTAATAAATTTTTGTCAATGAATAAGAAATTTACTATTGAAAAAAAGAATGCAAACATCATAACTAAAGTTGTTGATGAAGCGATCATGGAATTAATTGTATATCTCCCAATTCCTATCATGATAATTGCTGCAAATAAAAACCAAAAGAAATAAATGAAAAATTCTCTTCTTGTGAATTTTCCTAGCAATAATTCAATGATAGCATAACCACCAATTGTTATTAATATGTAAACAACCCCACCCCAAGTTAATGAAGTTAAACCCGTTATAATTCCAGATAGTATGGCTAGAATTAATGCATATTTTATTTTTTCTGTTTTAAGTGCCCAGACATAGAGCAATAATGCTAAGAACATCAGTAAAATAGCGAAAGATTCTTTATCTGTAACTCCTGAAAGTGTTCTGAACAAAAATGCAGGAAGTATGGCTAAGAATAATGAAGCTAATAATGCGACCCTATAATCAAATATTTTTTTTACTAAAAAGAAAAAGACAATAACCACAAATATGAAGAATATAGCTGGGAGCATAACATCAAATTTCTCGAAAGACATTGATGAAAATACATGAAATATTTTGTAAGAATATGCTATTACATATGAGAAGAAACCAAATTCTGGACGAGGGTCAAAACCCAACGGAAAATAACGCAGAGGATCATTGGACATGAAATGTCCGTTTTCTACTATGAACTTAGCATATCTTGCAAAGACATGGGCATCAGGATCAGCTAGATAACCATTAAGCAACCAAAGATTTCTTGTTCTAATATAATATCCGAACCAAGCAATTAAAATTATTCCAATGTAAATTAATATGTTTTTACTTTTAATTAATTTATTTAAAACTTTTTCTTTTCTTACTGTTAGTTCGTCACTCACTTTATAAACCCCAATCGAATGAGTATCGAATCGTTTAAATATCTTCCTATTTATTTATTAGACTATGGAGACGGGTAAAAAAAAAGGATTTGTATTACTTTTAATGTTTTTATTAGCCATCATACTATTTGATTTTTTTTCAAAAAGCATTTTATTCCATGATACGGCAGAATATATTACAGTTGCTAAAGAATTGAGTGGGGTCCATAATCTTAAAGTGTATACTACACATTCTTTGGTTTATCCATATCTTATTAGTTTATTCTTAATGATAGATAAAAGTTTTTTTGTGTTAAAATTAGTTAATTCAATCTGGTTATTCTTGATAGGCTTATTATTGTATAAATATACTAAAAGTAAAAAGGCCTTGTTAATCTGGATGTTATCGCCTTTATCTTGGATGATGAGCATACAGGTTTCTCCCATATTGCCCGCTGCATTTTTTATTTTATTGGGATATATTATATTTATTAAAGCTGAGGAAAAGAAAAAAAATGTTTATTTGTTATTATCTGGATTTTTTTTCGGGTTGAGTGCTGCTATATATCAACCTAGTTTTTTATTGATAATATTTTTTATAATAATATTTTTTTATAACAAGAGTTTTATTCAGTTTTTATTATTTTGTTTATCTGCAGGAATAGGATTATTGCCAATGATGTTGCTAGATTGGTATTACTTTGGATTACCCTTTTATTCTTTGATAAGATATTTTGGAATAAATGCTCTAGTATTAGCAGGACAATCATTTAAAATAAGTACAGTAAAAAGTTATTTATGGTATTTGCCATTTATTATATTCCCATTTTTATTTTTGATATATAAAACTGATTTTAAAAAATACAGAAGAGAGTTAATTTTTATTATAATAAGTTCATTATTCTTTATTATAAGGGGAGAAGCAGTAAAATATTTCCTAACATTTAGTCCAATGATATTACTTTTAATATATGAAAAGTTTAATAAAAAATTTCTAATTGCAAATACAGTAGTTTCATTAATAATAATTATAATAGTAACGAATTCCTTTTTCGGATATAATACAAACGCAAAGATGATAGAAGATTTAGAGAAGATAAAAAGCGAATTTAATAAAGAATATATTGTTACAGCACCATTTGAAGCTTATAATTTTGCAGCTCTCTCCTGGACGGATAAACCAGAATTTATTTGGTATTGGGAATATGAAAATAGCCTGAATGATACCAAAACATTTAGCAAATATATTATATCAAGCAAACCAAGAATAAAAAGTGATAAAATATTGGTATTGCAATTTAGTTTGGAAAATGATGATATAAGAAAATTTGATGATGACATTATCTTAATTGGAGCGAATCCTGCAAACATTCCGGAGGGATTTGAGTTAATTAGGAAGTATAATTTAATAAATGCATATAAGCTAGCCAAATAATTTCCATCTTATTATCTTAGATATTAATTTTAAATGATTAATAAATTCTTTTTTAAGATTTATTTTTGAAACACCATATCTTCTTGTTCCAAGAATAGCAGGAACTTCTCTTATTCTTTTGTTATTTCGAACCAATTTGAACAAGATTTCAGCATTGATATCAAACCCATTGCTTTCTATTTTCATATCTTTTAAACTGGACGCTTTATATAATCTAAAAATCGAGCTCATTGTTTTAACCTTTCCATTAAATAATATCAAGTAAATAGTATTGACACCTTTATGCAAGAATATTCTAATAAAATTCTTATTTTCTAATCCATCATGGGCGAGAAGATGAGAACCTATAACACAATCAGCATCTGTTTTTTCATACTCATCAATTAAATCTTTGATAAATTTTGGGTGAAAAGTCAAATCAGAATCCAAAACGATTAATGTATCTCCTTTAGAAGCTTCAATTCCTTTTTTTATCGCACAACCCATGCCTCCATTTGGAAAATAAGAAACTACTCTTATGTTTTTATTGAATTTTGAAAGTTTTTCAGCTTCAATTTTAGTATTATCCTTGCTTCCATCATCTACTATTATTAATTCATATGGTTTTTTCAACTCTTTAATATAAGGAATTAGTTCTTTATCATAAATTCTTACATTATCTTGTTCATTATAGGCTGGGACTATGATTGATATCATTTTTTAATTATTGCTCCTATGGCGTATGCATGATATTGCTTAAGTGGGATAATACTATCAATTTTTATTATTTTTTCTCTTATTTTTTGAGGTAAGAACTCTGTTTTTGATGTTGCGAAAGGGATGAATGCATGCAAGCCAAAGAATTTTTTATTTGGATAATTATTGAGCTGTTTCTTGAATCTAGAGAAAGAATATGGGGATTCTTCAATCCTCCAGAATAAAGTTTTGTAAATTTGGTAAAAGATACAGTATTTATTTGGAACTATTATCATAATCTGACCATTTGGTTTAGTAACTCTTACCATTTCATCAATAGCTTTTTGCGGATTATCAAAATGCTCTATAACTCCAGAATTATAAGTTAAATCAAAAGTGTTGTCTTTGAATGGAATATCCATTATATCCCCTTCTTTTACTTTTCCATATTGTTTAGACAGATTTAAAGCTTCTTTTGAGATGTCAATGCCATAAATGTCATGAGACTTAAAACAAGCCATACCTTTTCCAGAACCACAACCAGCTTCCAATATTTTTGATGATGAAGGTAGAGTAGAAGATAATTTCCTGAGAAAATTATAATAGATTAAATGATAATCAGAAATAACATTACTTTCTGTCCAGTGTTCATCCCAATGATCGTGAGTCATTTTCCAGTATTGTTACTATTTTTTTAGCTGCTGTTCCATCACCTAAAGGATTTATCCAATCTTTATCTTTTTTATTCATCATATGATGAATAGAACTTATCATGCCTTCTTGTGTCAATCCAGATACTATATTGCTTCCAACCTCAACTGTTTCTGGACGTTCAGTACTTAGTCTAAATGTAGCACATGGCACTTTTAGAATGCATGATTCTTCCTGAATACCTCCTGAATCTGTGATGACCATTTTCGCATTAGCTTGTAATTTTAAGAAATCTATATATCCTAAAGGAGTTATTAAACTTAAATCTGAAATGTTTTCAACTTCCTTTCTTATATTAAAAATATCTATCATCTTATTTGTTCTTGGATGAATTGGATATATTATTTTTATACCATACTTATCTGAAATTTCTTTAAATGTGTTAAGAACCTTTTTTATAAAATCTAAATTATCAACATTTTCCTGACGATGGAGGGTTGTTACTATGTATTCTTCTTTTTTAAGATTTAAATTTTTTAAAATATCTGATTTTTGATTTGATATTACTATATTTCTATTTACGGCATCTACAATGGTATTACCAGTAACGAAGATGTTTTTTTCTGGAATATTTTCTTTTAATAAGTTTTGTTTTGTGAGTTGGGTTGGAGCAAATAAGTAATCAGAGATATGATCTGCTAATTTTCTATTATGTTCTTCTGGCATCCTTTTATCATGGCTTCTCAATCCAGCTTCAACATGACCTACTTTAATTCCCATTTTAACAGCGGTTAAGGCTCCAGCCAATACTGTATTTGTATCTCCTTCTACGAGAATTACATCTGGTTTTTCCTGCAAGAATACTTTTTCTAGTCTTTCT
Organism: Candidatus Nanoarchaeia archaeon; assembly: GCA_035288965.1. Classification (GTDB taxonomy): domain Archaea; phylum Nanobdellota; class Nanobdellia; order SCGC-AAA011-G17; family JAGVZF01; genus DATDYQ01. The sequence goes on along the minus strand of DATDYQ010000104.1, from coordinate 1,818 downwards.
AGCATTCTTCCAGTCATCGCACCATGACTTAATGAACCAACTTCTATATTATATTTTGGCTGCGGAAGTTTTAATTCTTCCAGGAATATTTTATCAAGTTCATATGAGTAATGTTGACCAGTGTGTGTTATGAAAAAATCTATATCTCTAGCTATGCATTCGTCTATTACTGGACTGAGTTTTATTATCTCAGGCCTTGTCCCGAGTATTACACCTACTTTGATTTTAGTCACCTTTTAACTTAACGAATATAAACAAACATTACTCTCAACTGCCCTGCTTTTCAAAAGACAATTATTTAAAGTTTTGCATGAATCTTGATATGCTATTACATAAGTTGTATTAAGCTCTTTTAGATTATTCTTAATTAAAGAACAATCTTTGTTATTTATGGATGTGTAAAGATTATTAAGCTTTTTGATATAACTATCTCGAACACCTTCTGATCCCCAACCACCGGCTGTTGATAAATTTTTATAAATTGAGGCATATGAATACATAGCACCATCTCTATAAGGCGGATTATGAATTATAAATCTTTTATCTATTTTATCTAGAATTTTTATTGTGTTATTAATATCTTCAGTATGTTTTGCAAATAATGGCGTTAGTAAAAAAGAAGAGGCTATCATTAATATGATGATGATAAAAGTTAAGGCTCTTAAGGAGGCTTTTTGTGTATCTAATTTTAAGAATATAATTGTAAATATTATAATTAAGAATAAATTATAGGTATCTGGAGTCGGTCTGTTTAGTATGGGAATAAAGACAGCTAATCTTGTTAGGTATAAGGCCGAGAAGATTATTATTGGGACATAAAATGAAAGCTTTTCTTTATTTGATCTTTTGTATAGATAGAATATTATAAGCAAAGCTGCTGGAACAATAAAAGAAACAATCTTATCATTTAGAAATCCGGGAGAAATTAGCCATTGTAATGGGTAAAATTTATCAATCTCACTTCCACTTATTCCTTTTATAAAAGGATACCAGAAAAATGAAGTTAAAACTAATGAAATAATAGCTCCTAGAATTATAATTAATTTTTCTTTGAAATTTTTGTAAAAGAATAAACAGCTTAAGAATAATGATATTACAATAAATAATAAAATATGTGTGTAAAATAATAAGGAATATAGAATGATAAATAAGAATAAAAACTTTTTATTAAGTTTTTTATCTTTATAATAGAATATTAATGATATTAAGAAAATTGAAATGACCCAACCAAACATTTCAGCCATCTTTCCAAGTCTTAAAAAGTTACCAATAGCAACCGGATTAATGAAAAAGATACAAAATAAAAATAATGATTTAATTTTTGATAGATTTAATAATTTACCAAGAACAAAAAATCCTATTAATCCAAGAATATACAAGATTAATAGTGATAAAAACATCGTGAGTTGAATATTTTTTATTAGGTTATATAATGGAAGTGTTGCAATATAATAAAATGGCGGATAAAATTTTAAAGGCGTTATCCCATTAAACCAATCTGGAACCAAGTTAAAACCGTATTTATCTAGAAAATAAAGCCTTGCCATATGACCAGAAAAATCATTGGCTACATCATCTATTGGAAAGATAGTTATCATTTGAGATTGATTAATTAATCTGAAGATTAAATAAGCTAAAAGTAGAATAATGGGCAAAATTAACCATTTATCATTTATCTTTTTGTCACTGCTTTCCATGATACTTTTACATTAGAAAGTTATAAATATCTTTGGATTTTATTTTAATCGTTTTGATGTGATTATAATGACTAAAGTAAGCTTTATCATACCGATGCATAATGAAGGAGAGAATGTTAAC
>DATDYQ010000103.1:0-5928 GCA_035288965.1 Candidatus Nanoarchaeia archaeon | reverse complement strand
ACAGATAATGAAGATGAAGTAAGTAAGAAGATTAAGAAATATGCATTTTCAGGCGGAAGAGATACAATAGAAGAACATAGAAAGAAAGGTGGTAATCCTGAAGTTGATGTTAGTTATCAATGGCTTACTTTCTTTGAAGAGGATGATAAGAGATTAGAAGAAATATATGATGATTATAAATCTGGAAAATTATTAACATCTGAATTAAAACAAATCTTAATAGGTAAAATAAACCGGTTTTTAAAAGAACATCAAGAAAAAAGAGAAAGAGCTAAGAAAAATCTAGATAAATTTATTTATAAAAATTAATTATTGTCCAAGTCTTCTTTTTGTTATCTGTCTTGTTAAGAATGTTAATATTAAAAAGACTGTTAAATAACTTAATAAAACATAAAGTTCTGTTGCTACAGATGAAAATGATCCTTTGAATAATAATAATTTCTTTAATATTGAATCTGAAAGCACAAATGGATTAAATGAAGCTATCCAGGATAAACTTGGGGGAATAGTCTCTATAGGCAAAATTGTATTAGAGAAGAATAATAAGAAAGATGATGCAGACATGGCTGCCAAGATAGATGTCTCTTCTGATTTAAATGCATAACCTAACATCATTCCAAGCAATATAAACGTAGAAGCTATTATCAACAAAGAAATTAAAACCGTGAATATAATTCCAAGCAATTCTCCTTTTAAGAAGAATAATGCCTGGCCAAATATTATTGCTAACTGAAAAACCAATATTATTAAACAAGATAAAAAAGTTCCTATAATAAATGTGAATTCTCCTGTTGGTGTTATGAAATTCCTGAAATATGCTGCTGTGTTTTTTTCACGCATAACTAATGTGGTTGCTAACAAAATGCTTACAAACATAATAATTAAAGCTACTAAGGTTGGAAATAAAAAGTTCCAGTTTTTCTTATCTTGGGATATTGGATTAATCTTTGTTTTTATTGGTGTAGCTATAGATCCTGCTTCTTTAATTTGAATGCTGTCTATTGATGAAATTGTTGATTCAAAACTTGTTTGCAGGTCTGTAATTTTTTGTGTGTTTGCAGCTGAAGTTGTTTGAATAAGTTGAACATCTGTTTTTATTAAAGCTGTTTTGTTATTAAGTTCTGTAAGTTGGGTTGTTAATGTTGTTAAGCTTGTTTGTATCTCTTTTAAAACATCTGTTGAACAGTTAGAGCATTTTGAATCTATTTCTTCAATGATATCTGTAAGATTATAATCTGAAGGGTTTATGCTTACTGTTATTGAATTAGCATTAGCCAATATGTCTGATGATTTTTGTTTTATTGCTTCATTATCGGATGACATTAAAGTTAATGCTTCCTTGTTTTTTGATGCAGATGCTTTTGATGTATCTAATGTGTCAATTAAAACTTGTGTTAAGCCTTGCGAAAGCTCTGTTGTTTTTACTGAAATTTCTGATGATATCGAATCTATCAACAAATAAACAATATTTATTCTTGAATTATCTACATTAAATGTAATTATGTTAGCATCTTGAACGGCTGCTGTAAAGTTTTCAGGGAATTGCAAGCAAACATGGATAGCTCCTGAAACAATATCATTAAGACAATCCTGCTCTGTTTTCAATTTAAGAACTTTGAATTGAGGGTTTTTTTCTATGGCATTAACTACAGATGTTGTTAATTCAGTATAAGCTGGGGCATATACACCAACTCTTATATTATTAACAGAAGATGTATTAAATGCTGCTCCGACTAATAATACTATTATTAATGGACCTAGAATGACAACTGAAGCTGAAAATTTAGATCTAATTAATAATTTAAGATTCTTTAATATCATAGAGAATATTTTCATTTCCTCTTTTCCTCTTTTTCCCACCAGAACGGAATTTGATAGGTTGGCATATCGTGTTTTTTAGGATCAATTCCTTCTTCTTTATGGAATTTTTGAACAACAACTTCAAATACTTCATCTAAAGATTGTTTTTTGTATTTATCTTTTAATTTTGTTGGTGAATCAAATTCAATAATTCTTCCATCGCTTAAGATGGCAATGTTATCGCATAAATTTTCAATCTCATTAAGTAAGTGGGAAGTAATAATGATTGTTGTTCCATCATCTCTTATTTTTCTTATAATCTTTACTAATTCTTTTCTTAAAATTGGATCAAGATCTTCTGTTGGCTCATCCATGATTAAAACTTTAGGGTTATGAATTAAAGCTAATGATATGTCTAAACGACGTTGCATTCCTGTTGACAAATCCTTAGCAAGTACATTTTTAGCATAATCTAGTTCTAATAAATTAAGAAGTTCATTCATCCTGCCTTCAATGTCTTTTTTATGTAGATCATATAAACTTCCGAAATAATAAAAGTTTTCCTGTATTGTCAAATTTCCATAAAAAGATCCTGCCTGTGTTGCAAAACCAAAGATTGTTGATATATTTTTAATATCTTTCTTTAGTTCACGAGATTGAAAAAGAATTTTACCTGAATTCGTTCTTATAAACCCTATCAATAGGTTAAGTAAAGTTGTTTTTCCTGATCCTGAAGATCCAATAATTCCTGTTATTTCCTTGAAAGGAATATCTACTGTTATATCATTAAGAACCAAATGTTTGCCATAGCTCTTTGTAACGTTTTGAAATTGTATGAAAGGTGGTGCTGCCATCTATTTTTTTTATGAAAAAGTTTGTTTAAAAAACTTAATGATTATTTTAAAGTGATTAATAACAATAAAAAGGTTTAAAAAGAACATAAAAAGTTTTATGTTGATGAAGCATAATATAAAAATAACTATAATCATCTTACTATTGTTTTTTGCTGCGCAATTGATCGGATTATTCATAACTAGTAAATATATTGTTAATGGAAACTTGCCCCTAGACATTGAAAGACCTGAAGTTGATGAAAAGACCAGTTATATTCCTTTATTGATTATGATTGTAGTTGCAACAATTATAGCTTTGTTAATTGCAAGATTCAGAGCGATGAAACTTTGGAGGTTTTGGTTTTTTGTCTCTGTATTTGTTACATTAAACATTGCTTTCTGGCCTTTCTTAAGAGATTTTGGAAATAATGGTGTTATTGCTAATATTATTCTATGTGGGGGATTAGCTTTATGGAAGACATTAAAAAGAAACATTTTTGTGCATAATCTAACTGAATTATTTATTTATGCTGGGCTGAGTGCAATATTTGTACCAATTTTAGGATTGGAAGCTGTAAGTATATTGTTGATAGCTATTGCAATATATGACATAATTGCTGTTTGGCAGACAAAACACATGATAAGATTAGCAAAGTTTCAGAGTGAAAGCAAATTATTTGCTGGATTATATATCCCTTATGACAAAGGAAAGGAAGCTATTCTTGGTGGTGGAGATATTGGATTTCCATTATTGTTTGCGGGAGTTATATTAAAAAGAACTGGAACTTTGGATGCTATAATTGTTGCTATATTTGCAAGTTTAGCTTTATTCGCCCTTTTATTATTAAGCAAAAAAAATAGATTTTATCCTGCTATGCCCTTTTTAGCATTTGGATGTTTTGTTGGATATTTTGTTAGTTTAATTATATGATTATAGTTCATTATCTCTCCAATATGTTTCAATTTCATACAATAATCTATTTTCGAGAGTTTCTCTCTCTATTTCAGTTAAGTTTAATTCGGGGGCATTATATGTTTTTTTAGGAGTAACATAAGGAATTTCTCCTGTAATGAATTTTGGAGTTTTATCCCTAAAGATTATACATATATCATATCTTCCATGACACGTTGCGTCAATTTCTTTTCCTTCTTCAATTAAACATTTATCAAAGTTATTTTTTTCAGATTTATCATATTTAAAATATGGACACGATAAAGTTAATCCTAAAGGAGACAATTTAGAGAATAATTTGCTGTCATCCATAAATGTGTTTAGTATTTCCAACTCTAAACCCTTCATCATTATGTATTCTCTTCTTTTTAATAATTCTTTAATAACCAAAGTATTTCTATAGATTTCAACAAAATCTACATGTGTGACTAACTTTATTATGGCTTCGTCAACGTCATCTTTCGGGTTTTTATCGGGCCAAAAATTTAATAATCCTCTAAGATGTGCCCTTATTGTTTTATATTGAGCTTCATGGTATGTCTCATCTAATCTTTGTTTATATTTATCTAATTCTTCGTTTAGTCTAATTATCTCTTTTTGTCTTTTTTCAGCTTTTTCTTGAGCTGACTGTTTTTCTTGTTTAAGTTTTTCAATTTCTTCTTTTATCTTTAATTCATTTAAAGCATCGTCTATTGGCATGATAAATATAAGGTAAGTAAAGATTATAAAACTATCTTTGCAAATAAAGATTCCTTTTTTCCTGTGAAAATCTTTCTATAGAATATCTTAACATTGTTCTTGGCATTTGCTTGTAATATTTTTTCAGGAATTTTTCTTCCATTTTTTGATCTCTCTTTCCTATTTCTCTTAACATCCAACCTACTGCTTTCTGTATTAAATCCTGTTTATCATTTAATAATATTTCAGAAATTTTTAGTGAGTCTTCAAATTTATCTTTATTTATGAAAGCAAATGTTGATATAACTGCTATTCGCCTTTCCCAGATATTTTTAGATCGTGCTAGTTTATATAAAATTGATTTATCTTTATTTATTAGATAAATTCCCAGAAGTCTATGTGCACTTAGATCAACTAAATCCCAATTGTTAATATATTTTGTATTTTTTAAATAAAAATCTATAATACTTTTATCATTTGATTTTTGAAATTGTAAAACCAATATTAATAAAGCTGTCAATCTATATTCATGAATTTTACTTGATAGTAATTGTTGAATATCTTTTAAACTTAAAGTAGAATATTTTTTAGCTATTTCTCTTTGTTTTGGAACAATAATGCCGATAAAAATATCTCCTTCTCCATATTCTCCTTTTCCTGTTTTAAAGAATCTAGATAAATTTTTTGCTCTTTCTTTATCTCCGGCTTTTTCTAAGTCTTTTGTTATTAAATTTAACATAAAAATTAGATTAATATGGATACTATATAAATTTATTCAACCTTTGTTGTTACATTTTTAACTATATATTCATTCATCAATTCTATACTTTTTGTTATTTTTTGTTTTCCTAAGGTATAATCTTCCCTTTGTTTTGAATATTTTGGATTATCACCTATATAATTTAATAAATCGTCTATAGTTTGAATTGTGATTGGACCTTGGATTGTATATTGTCTAGCAAGGCTGTTTCTTTCTTCATCTGTTGAAGCTGTTTGGAATCCTTGAAATATATTAGATAATTTTTGCAATTCTATGTTAGATTTTTCTTGTAATAATGTAAATTCATCCTTTTTGGGTTTATTAAAATAATAAATTAAAGATGCTGCAATTAATATTATAATTATTAAAGATATCCAAATTATTTTCTTTTTAATTTTTATTTGTTCATTCATAAAAATAATACATTAGAAAAAGTTATAAGGTTAACTAAAAAACTTGAATAATATATTTTAATGTAAACTTTATAGTGGTTACAAATAGAAAGTTTTATAAAGCTTTTAAAATCGGTTAAGAGCATGGTAGTTATAAGCGAAAGGTCTGTTAGAAGAATTATCGAGGATGTTGCTCCAAAAGTGGAAAGGTTAACTGGATGGAATCCTCATCTAAATGATTTAGAGGTAAGAATAATAAAAAGTGCAAAGCAATTCTTAAATGGAAATTATCAAAAATTAAGAACACTTAATATGAAAAATTAAATTTTATTATAATATTTTAAAACATCTTTGCCAGTCCATGGTTTAGTATCTTTCATTGAGAAACCTAATATTTTAATATATTTTTTAAGTTTTTCAATATTTGGAGCTTCAATTTCCAAAAATAATGGAATGTTATCAAATTTATCAAGTTCAAAATGGACATTGTCTAGATTGAATGAAGTTCTGTAT
>DATDYQ010000102.1:0-11766 GCA_035288965.1 Candidatus Nanoarchaeia archaeon | reverse complement strand
CTCCCACTCGTCTTTGGGTTTGAATTTTATGAATATTTTATCTTCCTTTAATAAATTAGAATTTTCTTCCATTTTCTTCATCTCCATTTTCACCAATAGTTTTTAATTCTAATATCGTAGAAATATTTTCTATTTCTATCAACGCGCTTTTATTATCTCTATCGTTGATTAAATGCACAAATTTCTCAGAAAGCTTATCTACGAAGCCGAAGTACGTAGCCTTGGTTTTTAATGTTATTTTAACCAAAGAATTCTTACGTTTATATTCTTCCAAAATTTCTTTAATCATTTTTACACCTTCCTATTTTTTTCTTTTCTAGAATCAGCTATCAGCTAAAACTATATGTTATGATATATATCTTCCATTTAAATAGCCTTCCCCGCATATTATATAACTTAATTTCCAATGAAGAATTACAGAAACACCGAATATAAAATATCCCCCCTAAATTATAAACGATTCTCCATAACAACCATTCCAAAAAATACATTGTATTATAATATATATACTACAATAATTAATTTTAAATATAAGTTTTATTCTTTTATAAACATGCAAATAAGCTTTGACACAAAAAATGAGGGTACTGATCAATTAAAAGAGATTCTGAATTTGATATTAAAAGAGATTAAAGAGAGGGATCCGACATTTGCAGCTGGAATACAGCAATCTCCACAAATAAAACAGATTTCTGTTTCAGATGTTTTAAAACAAGATAAAATGATCGGCTTAGGAGTTCAACCTCAGCAAAGACAGGTTACAGCTCCTTTATCTTCAGAAGCAGATGCTGTTAAAAGAGTGAATGAAGAGTTTAAAGAACAATATTATGAAAAAAGACAAAATCCAGACAAGCCTAAAAAGCAGAATCCTCAAGTTGATATGAGTGCTTTATTCTATGGTCGTTAACTATATTAAATAGCTTATCTTATTATAATAATGGATTTCAAATTTGAAAAAGAAAAAATAGAACTGAACAAGGAACTTAATGATTTAGATAATAAGGTTTGCCTTAAGTGATAATGCAATTCCAAATATAGAGTTTAAGTTTGTTAAAAATGAGCTTGATTTATGGGCATTAAACAACAAAATTAAGCTTTTATTAAATAAAAATGAACTTTACATCTCCCCAATAGAGCTACAAATTTGTTTCAAGCTCTCTTTAGGAAGCAATAAAGATATAGAAGATGCAAAACACCTTTATCTACTATTCAAAGATAAATTAGATAAAGAAACATTTTTATACTTCCTAAAGCATCTAAAACAAGAGGAAAATTTTAAACTATTAAAATGAAATATCCAAGAATAGATTTAAAAGAAATTGAAGAGTTAAAGAAAAAGAACTTTGAAGAAAGGCTAAAGTTTATTGAATTCTATGTTGAATGGCTTAAGAAAACAGATAATAAGACATGGAGCAAGCAGCAAGCTAAGATTATTAATAAATAAATTTTTTAGAAAATTATAAAATTAAAAAGAAAAAGTTAAAAGTTTATTTTACACTAACTGTTATATCTCCAGTCTTTATCAAACCTGTTAAAATTGCTGCATTCGAGTTGTCTGTATATGTGATTTGAAATGGAGATTTCACCTTATCTCCTGCAGTGAATGCTTGTCCAGTACAGGTTATAACTATTGTAACAGTTTGTCCAGCATTTATTACGCTATCTGTGGTAGCAACACCATCAATCGTTGAGTCAATACATGCAGCAGAATAAGCACTTCCTGTTAATGCTATATCATTTGCTCCTACTATGGTTACAGAGTTAGATAATCCATTCGTTAGTTCAAAAGTTACAGTTCCATCTACCCCAGCATCTGCAGTTAATGAAGTACCGCAATTAAATGGCGTTCCAATTCTACAACTATCTCCAACTAAATTACTAGGATTTCCAACTAAAAATATTAAAACTCCAATAGCAATTAAAACAACTAATATAGCCCAGCCATAGGTCATCAAGAACTCCATGGCAGCTTGTCCTTTTTTAAACATCATATTTTCACCTCTCTTTTTATGTAATTATTAAATTTAAGTTTAAATTCATCTATTTAAACATTTTTATACTACTCAAAAATAGACAATAATCATTAAAAGAAATTAAAAATAATTCCAATTAAATGAAAAGAGGACAGATAAGTGTTGAATATATTATAATATTAGGAGTTATTCTTCTTGCAGTGGTAATATTGGTTTATTTCAGTTTCTCAAAAGCCAGCCAAGAGACTAATCTTAATGATGCTGAAAATGCTATCTCAACCTTACAATCCACTTTAGATAGAATTTACACTTTAGGTCCAGGAAATCAGGAAGTTGTTAAGGTAATTTTTCCACAAGGTTTTACATCAGCTACATTATCTTCAGATTCAAAAACAATTATAATGAAAGTTCAAGGTTCTGGAGGATTGTCAGATTTTACAGCAACAGCAAAAACAACATTACAATTAACTAACTTTCCCCAAACTTCAGGAATTCATTATATAACAATAAAATATTTAGATGATGGAACACTTATTGAACTAACAGGATGAGAAAAATGAAAAATGCACAATTTGGTATAGAAACAATATTTGCAGTCGGAATAATAATATTCTTTGTAGCAATTGTTACAATTGTAACTTTATATCGATCACAAGATATTACCTATACACAAACAAATCTTGAACAAAGAGATTTATGTTATCAAATTTCAAACGGAATTACTTCTGTTTACTCAAAAGGTCCGGGAACAACATATGAAATAGATTTCAAGCAGCATAAAGTAACATTTAATGCTGATTCAAAACAAGTAATGATAGACGATTCTTATCCATGTACAATTCCTTTAAGCTCAATAAGACAAGTCTTTGATGGTTCAGAATCTAAACTATTTACTATAGATAAAGAAAAAATTACTCTAGAAAATAAGAATAATATTGTTTATGTAAACTCAAGATGTGTTTCTTATCCTATTTCTTTTGCAACAGATGCGAATAAACAGATTTATACTAATTTAGTTAAAAATAGTGATGATCAAAGAGCAACCATAAAACTAACGTCAGATATTCAAGTTCCAGAGGATCTTAAAGATTATATAAGAACTCATACTATAAGAATAGCTTATGTAAGAGTTGGTGGAGGTTCAGCATGCGTAGAAGAAGATCTTCAATTATCAAATTTTTTCACAAACGAATTAGAATGCATAGATACTCAAGATTTTGATAGTGATTGGAACGATCCAAGACACACGTTATGTGATATATATACAAATACTAATGACCTTACTTCATTATTCTGGCCGCATTTAAATGATTATTCTATCATTTTTACAGAAGACACAGGAAATAAATTAGAAAATCCTTCAAACAGTTATACTACATTAAATAATTGGGTAAGTAATGGAGGCGTTTTGATTTTAACTAGAGGCATACAAGGGAGTCCGGTTATAGCTGGTGTTAGTTATCATGGTGCTGGCGGACCAACTCAATTATTAACTGTAACTTCATCTTATTATAGTGATCCGGATCCTTATTTACAATTTGAAGGAAGTACATCAAGTCCAGTTTCATGGACGCCAAAATCAAATCATTATGTTACAAATAATCCAGCACAAACAACACAATATAGAGATATAGCAGATTTCCCAAATGGCAATGACGGTGTAGCATCTTGGCACTATGGAAATGGTTTTGGATATTATTTTTCATCTTCATGTGAAACTCCACAAAGTTTATATGATCTTTTAGGACAAAGAATAGTAGAAGCTTTACAAAGAATTATAGGAACAACAAAATTTAATTATTTAATAACAAATCTAACAATCTCTCCATTACCAGAAACAGTAGAATCATTTACTACAAGATATGAATACAGTATTACAAATACAGATCCAGATACCGAAGTAAGTTTACTTTACTATGATAATACAGATCCAAATAATAAATGGACAGATGCCTGTCCTACATTACAAAAATCACAAACAGAGATAATAGCAACTTGTGATATATCTCCCACAGCAAAAATATCTCAAAATACAGCATTTGATTTATTACTTAGAGTTTATCAAATCGCAAAAGATGAACAAGCTTCAGTTGATTTTCAAGATGTAAAAATTTGTGTTCCAAATGAATAAAAAAGCCCAACTTGCTATGATTGACTTAATGGTTGCTATGGGAATTTCCCTGATAATGATTGCAGCAATCGTGATTAGTTGGAATAATATAATGAATGAGATAAATGCAAAAAAAGGATTAGATGATATGCATATTAAACTACTTCAAGTTTCTGATGTATTAATTTCATCTTACGGAACTCCAAGTTCATGGGAAAAAGATGTTAATAATATAGAATCTTTAGGATTGGCAACCTCAGATAGAATTTTGAATACAGCCAAACTAACAGCAGCATCTTCTCTTTCAACATCAATAATCACATCTCTTCTTCAATTACAAAGCTACAAACTAATTGTAGATGTAAAAGAGTTAGATGATACCCCATTATATCAAATAAGAAGCACAGCAGATTCACCATCTGAAACTGTTACTTTAATTGTATTAAATAGATTAGCAATGCTAGAAAATGAAGTTGTCAAAGTTAAATTCACGTTTTGGAAATAAAGGTTTCATCTTTTCGATGGATGCAACCTTTGCATTAATCATAGTAGTTTTTATGCTTTCAATGGCAAACATTTATGTAATTCTTGGAAGTCAAGCATCATCCATAGATGTTCAAACAAATAAATATGGAGATGATATTATAAAAATTTTAGATGAACAGGGAACTTTGCAAACTCTTAACCAAGCTACAATTAATACAGCTATTCAGACTTTAATTCCATCCAATTATGATATTTCAATATCTATAAAATGTAAAATATACCCTGCAGGAACAGAACAAACAGTTACAGCTGGAAGTATAACTCCAACAGATAAAGATGTGTTTAGCGGTACAAGAATATTTATAATAGCAAATGCTGATACAACCCAAGAAAAATATTGTTCATCAAGATACTGGATATGGTTAAAATGAAAAAAGGCTTCGCATTCACAATAACATTTTTTACATTAGCCTTTTTAATACTTACACTTTCATTATTTCTTTATTCTTTTACTGCATCATCAAGCAAGCGTGCAGTAGAAATCAGTAGTCTTGACAGGATTAATACACTTTCCTCATCTATAGAAACATCAGCAAAAGAGATATTTAACTCGCATTCATTAATAACAATAACATCAACTGAAGTTGATTCAATAACAATTACAGAAAATATCCCTAATGATATCACTTCATTTAATACAGCTATGCAAAATTTTAAGACACATATTGAATCTTCATTTACAGACACAACTTTGGATTTAAATCCAATAAAAACCACTCTACCTCTATTGATTTATCCCAATTTAATTTTATATAATCATGATTTTGCAAATAGAAATATTTCAATTATCCCTCAAGAATTAAACCTCAAAGGATATACAATAACAATAACAACTTCTTACAGTATCTCATCATGCGATACAGTATTAACTTCTGGAACATTCCCAATACAACTAACTGCAACAGGATCAGGGAGTACATCATGTTCTGTTCCATTAACAAATATAGATGCAACAAAACCGAATATGATAACTATAAAATCTGGCGGAAATAAAAAAACCACCTTATATTTTGACAATCCGCAATTATTGCTCATCGGAAATTTAGATAATAGTCAGATAACAATATCAACAAAGATAAAACTTGATCAATCAGGTACATTTGCGCAGAAGACAATCTTTGTTACTTATCCTGAATCAATACTTTCTATGGATATTCCTCAATTAAATGTAAAAAGAAGAAGTACAATAACACTTTATCCATAAATTTAATTTACTATTTTAAGATTAATACAAGAGTTTAATAAATAACTTTTCGCTATTCATTAATATGAAAAAGAAGGTGAATAGTGGGAAAGCTCATCATATTATAAAACATAAAAATATTAAATTTAAGAAAAGGATATTTACTAAACCAAAGACAATTCATCATACTTTTAATAATCTGTTTGGCACAAATCTTATAGAAAATATTAAAGAAGAATTTACACCACAAAAAAAACCAGAAATTTCAAAATATGAACCTCCAAAAGAAAATAAAAAACATAACTTTTTTTCTTTTTTGAAACAAAAAGATCAAAAACATATAGAGCATAAAGGCCATGAAAATAAATTTCTTGAATTATTTAAACATAAAAAGCAAATTGAGGAAACTAAAAAAGATAAGAATATAATTATGACATTAATATCAGAGATAATATTTTTTATAGGAGTAATTATTATCGGATTTTCTTTTTTCTACAAACCTCTGTTCAAATTTTTAGTAATAATTGGAAGCGCAATAGCATTGATAGGGGTTATAATGTTCTTCCAATCTATGATTAAAATTAAGATTAAATCATCTGAAGAGAAACATGAAAAGAAAATAATTCCAAAAGAAATAAAACCACAAGAAAAAACAAAAAACAAAAAAGCGCCATTATTCATTACTTTAATTATATTCCTATTAATTCTTGCTTATTTATTCATAAAACAAAGAAGTTTATTAAATATAACAACAAAAATATCTCCTGTAATATTAATATCAATAATTTTAGTATTCTTAATTGTTATATTAATAATACTGATAACAATTAAAAAATCAAAACTTAAAAAAATAAAAACGTCACAAGAGCATAAAGAAGAAGTTATATTGAGAGCAAAAAAACATCTTAACATTCAATTACATCAATTAAAACAAACAGAAACAGAATTAGACTCATTACTTGAACTTGTTAATGAAAATGGAGTTGTTTCATTAACGCAAGCAGCCAAGGTATTTAATGTTACTCAAGAAAAAATAAAAGAATGGGCAAAGATACTGGAAGACCATAATCTAATAAAAATATTCTACCCAGCAATCTCTGAACCATTACTAAGATCATTAACAATAGAAAATGCCGGAAAAAAAGACAATAGAAAAGTATAAGGTAAAAGTAGATGATATAGAAACAGACATTTTGATAACTGGAGGAATGGGAAGTATACTAAAATACGAAGTCCAGGTTTTCAGATTTACTCCAGCAACTTCTGCCTTAATAGAAGATGTAAGAGATGAATTAATTATAGAAGTCCAAGTCACAAGCAAAGAAATCCTTGATCCAAAAGTTATAGATGAACTAAAAAAGAAATTCAAGGAAAAAGCAGATATAATATTAACAGCGAAAATTCCAACAATAGGTTCAGCAACTAAGAGTATTTTAATAGGAGAACTAATAAGGAAGATGCTTGGACTGGGCGATATAGAATTTATTCTAAATGATGCTTGGATAGAAGAGATTGTTATTAACACATCATCTGAGCCATTAAGAATATATCATAAGAAATATGGTTGGATGGAAACAAATCTTTATGTAAAAGATGAAAGCCAAATAAATAATTATGCTAATATAATTGCAAGAAGAGTTGGAAGACAGATAACAACATTAAATCCCTTATTAGATGCTCAACTAATTACTGGAGATAGAGCAAATGCAATTCTTTATCCAATATCAACTAAAGGTAATACAATTACAATAAGAAAATTTGCACGTGATCCTTGGACAGTTACAGATTTCGTAAAAAACAAAACAGCATCTTCATATATAATGGCATTAATATGGATTGCAACACAATATGAACTTAATGTTTTAATTTCAGGAGGAACAGCATCTGGAAAAACAAGTTTCTTAAATATTTGTATGCCATTTATTCCACCAAATCAAAGGATAGTTTCCATAGAAGATACTAGAGAACTTCAATTACCATCTTTCTTGTATTGGTGTCCTATGGTAACAAGACTTCCAAACCCAGAAGGAAAGGGAGAGATTAGAATGCTTGACTTGTTAGTAAATTCCTTAAGAATGCGCCCAGATAGGATTGTTCTTGGAGAGATTAGAAGAAAGATTGATGCAGAAGTTTTATTTGAGGCAATGCATACTGGTCATGCAATATTTGGTACGGTTCACGCAAATTCAATTCAAGAAACTTTGCAAAGACTGATAAATCCACCAATAGAAGTTGCTGAAAATCTATTGCAAGCTGTTGATTTAAATGCAGTTATGTTCAGAGATAGAAGAACAGGAATAAGAAAATTATTTCAACTTGGAGAGTTTGTTGGTAATGAAGAATCTGGAAAAGCACATGTCTCAGCCAATTTATTATTTAGATATAAACCAACTACAGATAGCTTTATTCAACACAATGTTCCAATAAAGCTATTTGAAGAACTTTCACGTCATACTGGATTGAGCCAATCTGAAATTGAAAAGGATATTAAAAATAAAGAAATGATATTAAATTGGCTGGTTAAACATGACATAAGAGATGTTGAAAGCGTTGGAAAAATAATGAAAGAGTATTATGTTGATTCTAATTTTGTTACAAAAGTAGCATCCAAAAACGAAAACCCTGACAAGGTATTAAAACTATGATAAGAATACCATTTTCCATACTACCTGTAGTTATCCTTAAAAGATGGTCCAAACCATTGCAAGGTATAGGTGAGAAATTAAAAAAAGGTTTGCCTGAAATAGATTTACAGTTAAGATATGCAGAAGCTGGATTAAATGGTAGAGAATATGTAGCCTCTTGTATAGTTTCATCATTAATCTTCTTTTTCTTGATATTATTTTTATCATTAATATTTTTACTTAAGCTTCAGAATAATCATCCCTATTTGTTTTCATTATCGATAGCGATTGTATTCACTTTATTCGGCTTTTTCCAACAATTATACTATCCGAAATTAATATCCTCAAAAAGAACAAGAAGTATTGAAGTTAATTTGATGCCCGCATTACAAAATATTCTTATTCAAATTAACTCAGGAGTTCCTTTATTTGAAACTTTAGTTGCTATAGCAAACTCGAATTATGGAGAATTGTCATTAGAATTCAAAAAAGCAGTAAAGAAAATCTCAGCCGGAGAAGATGCTATTATTGCATTAGATGAGATAGCATTAAACAATCCATCAATATTCTTTAGAAGAACAATATGGCAGATAACAAATGGATTAAAAGCAGGAGGAGATATTGCAAAAGTTCTAAAGGAAGTAACTAGAGCCTTATCAGAAGAGCAGATTATTTCAATTCAAAAATATGGTTCCGAACTTAATCCATTAGCTATGTTTTATATGTTAATGGCAGTCATCATGCCTTCATTAGGGATTACATTCATAATAATAATATCATCTTTTATTTCATTACAAGAAAAAGTCACTAAATTAATATTCCTTGGAATGTTTTTGCTTGTACTCTTTTTCCAGATAATGTTTATTGGTTTAATAAGAT
Organism: Candidatus Nanoarchaeia archaeon; assembly: GCA_035288965.1. Lineage (GTDB taxonomy): Archaea > Nanobdellota > Nanobdellia > SCGC-AAA011-G17 > JAGVZF01 > DATDYQ01. The sequence goes on along the minus strand of DATDYQ010000102.1, from coordinate 2,451 downwards.
CAAAACGTCCAGCTTTAATGGGTTAAAATGAAATTAAAAATAAATTATGCAATATTTGCAAAATTATATCCTAAAAAAGTTAGAGATAGTTATTCTGCTATCTTAAAATTTCTTGGTTATCATATAGATATTGAAAGTTTTATCGGTTTTATAATCTTTTTTGGCATCGGCTTGGCAATAGCCCTTTCAATTTATCTATATTTAGCATTTAAATGGAAATTATACTTTCAAATTCCAGCATATTTTATTATATTCCAGATTGCAATATACTCTTGGTTAACACTTAAGGCAGATAAAAAAGTTAGACAAATTGAAATAATACTTCCTGACGCTTTACAACTAATGTCGAGTAATTTAAGAGCAGGATTAACAACAGACGCAGCCTTGCTTTTATCTGCTAGAGAAGAATTTGGTCCGTTTCAAGTTGAAATAAACAGGGTAGGAAAGGAAATAGCCTCTGGAAGAGATATAGAAGATTCTTTACTTGCATTAACTAAAAGAATCCCATCAGATAGGGTGGAAAAAACAATGTATTTAATAACAACTGGATTAAAAGCCGGAGGTTCATTAGCTGATTTATTAGACGAAACTTCCTCTAATCTGAGAAATCAACGTTTAGTAGAAGAAAAAGTTAAATCTAATGTTTTACTATATGTTATCTTTATATTTATAGCAATTACAGCTGGAGCTCCAATGTTATTCGGATTATCATCCTTCTTAATTCAAGTTTTAACTCAAAATCTAGCTAACATTCAACTTCCAGAAGGCGATTATGCAAACAAAATACCAATAGCCCTACATCAAGTTTCAATATCTACTTCATTTGTAATCAATTATGCAATTTTCTCTTTAATAACAAGTTCAATTTTTGGTTCTATGATTATAGGATTAATATCTAAAGGATCAGCCAAAGAAGGACTTAGATATATGCCCCTAATAACATTAATGTCAGTTGGTATATTTCTTTTAGTAAGATTTACAGTTAGTAGTTTACTTGGTGACTTGTTTGTATTTAAATAAAATTAATCTTCTCTTCTTCCTCTTCTATAATTTTCAGAAAACGAATTAGCATTTTGATATACCAAATTAAGTGAACTTATTTCTCTTCCAGGTACATAAAGAGCGTACATATCAGGATTAATTCCTTCTCTTTTTAGAGCATACGAGTCTTCTGTTCCACACATTTTACAAAGCTCTCCTTTTTCTATATTGCATTAAATCAAACGCATCAGATTCTGAAGCACTATACATTCTAGTATCATGTCCATGATGCTCGTTTAACTGGTCAAATGGGTTATATATTCCAGCATGTGTATGATATCCGTCTTCCATAATTTTCACCAAAATTAGTAAGATATACTCCTTTATAAACCTTTCGGTTTTATAGCACTTATAAGTAGTAACAAAAGAGAAAGATTTATATACTAAAGAATATAGTTAAAATACGCTTAAGGAGGCTAAAAATGACAAAATATAACATATTAACAGATCTTAAACCATATTGGATAGCTGATCATAAGGATCCTTTTAAGTCTATGCGTATGTATATTGAGTGTGTAGAAAGTTTAGAGTTATCTGACTTGTCATCTAGAGCAATATTTGGAGAGATTTCACAAAAGGAATTAGTAAGGTTAACATCAACAGTTATGAGTAGAACAGAATTTTTTAGAAAAGAATTTTCAACAATATGAAACAAATATCATATGAAATATTAAAGAATTTAAGATTAAAAAACGGTCTTTTCATAGCTGCGCCTAGCTCAATTTATAATAAAGCTTGGCTTAGGGATAATATTTATTCCGCAATTGGACTAGAAATAGTAAATGTAAAAGAAGCAATTCAAACTTATCATGCTTTACTTGACATATTAAAAAAACATGAATATAAAATAAATTTTGCAATTAAAGAAAAACCAAAACACGCTTATCAATATATTCACGCTCGTTACAATCCTGAAACATTAGAAGAATATCATGAAGAGTGGGGTAACAAGCAAAATGATGCAATTGGAGCTTTACTTTTCAAAATAGCTGAATTACTAGACAAAAAATTACCCGTTTTAAGAAACTTAGATGATTACAGAATAATACAAAAACTTGTTTTCTATCTTGAATCAATTGAGTATTGGCATGACAAAGATAATGGAATGTGGGAAGAATATGAAGAGATTCATGCATCTTCTGTTGGAGCTTGTTTAGCTGGATTGAAAGCTATAGCTAATCAGGTCTATGTTCCATCACATTTAATAGAAAAAGGACAAGAAACATTAAATTTGCTTTTACCAAAAGAATCAGAAACTAAAGAAACAGATTTAGCTTTATTATCTTTAATCTATCCATATAATATTGTTAATGATAAACAAAAATCTTTAATTTTAAAAAATGTAGAAGAAAAACTTTTACGTGAAAAAGGAGTAATTCGTTATATTAATGATCAATATTTCAATAAAGG
>DATDYQ010000101.1:0-2230 GCA_035288965.1 Candidatus Nanoarchaeia archaeon | reverse complement strand
AATAATATCGAGAAAGCTTCTGGAGTATTAAAATCATTATCTAGAGCTTCATAGAATAATTTTCTTGCTTTAGAGATTAAGGCTTTTTTCAGTTTAGATTTTTTACCTTTAGAATTGTGGAAAAATTCATTTATTCTATTTAGACTATTCTTGCTTTGTTCAAGCAGTTTATCTGAGAAATCTATTGGAGCTCTATAATGTTGAGATAGATAAAAAAATCTAATTATAGTGTAATCATACTCTTCTAATACATTTGATATTGTAATAAAATTATGTAAACTTTTTGACATTTTAGTCCCTTTTACGTTTAAGAAACCAGTATGTAACCAATATTTAACTAAAGGTTTTTTGCCAGAAGCCGATTCCATTTGTGCTATTTCTGCTTCATGATGTGGGAATATTAAGTCACGAGCACCACCATGAATATCATATTGTGGACCGAAAAATGTTTCAGTTATTGCCGTATCTTCTATATGCCAACCTGGTCTTCCACTTCCAATATCGCTTGGCCATGAAGGTTCATCTGATTTTGAAAACTTCCATAAACAGAAATCTCCTTTATTTTTCTTATTTTTTGAATCATCTATTCTCGAAACTGCACTTTCTGCATTGTTCATTAATCTACCTGATAATTTTCCGTAATCTGGGAATTTTTTAAGATCAAAATAGTAACCATCTTCTATTTTGTAAGCATACCCCTTTTTTATTAATGTTTTTACCTGAGATATAATTTGAGGTATGTATTCTGTTGCATAAGCATATTTATCTATTGAATTAATATGGAGATCTTTCATATTATCTAGGAAAACAGATGCATATTTAGTAGAAATTTCTTTCCAACTCTTATTTTCTGATTTAGCCTTTTCAATAATTCTATCATCTATATCTGTTACATTTTGTAGATAGAAAACTTTGTATTTTTTGAATTTAAGATATTTAACAATAAAATCGAATTGAGTGTATGTTTTTGCATGACCGATATGTGGATAATCATAAGGAGTTATTCCGCAAACGAATAAATTAATTTTTTTACTTTTTCTTGGTTTAAATACATCAATTTTACCGGTTAGCGCATTATATAGTTTGAATGTCATAATTCAATTACCACCTTACTTTCCTTTGCATTTTTTTCTTTAATAATATCATCATTATATTTCCATTTAGTTTCTTTTATTTGCTTTATTAAATTATCGATTAAAGAATAATTATTGTAGATTAAATCTCCTATTTCTTTAAATTGAATTGATTCTTCTTCTAATTCTTTTATTTTATTAATTTGAATTTCTTTTAATTCTATAACTTGCTTTAACCTTTTATCAAAAGATGTTTTTGCTTTTGTTGAAGTAAATGAGTCAAGAGCAAGAGAAAATGAATCATATTCTACCTTTTCACCAACTAAAGAACCAAGATTGAATGGAAATGGATCATTGTTAATTAAAACAGGAGATAGTTGTTTTTTTAATATTTGATTTATTCTTTCATATAAACCTTTAAGTTCAGAATCATTTAATATTTTTTTATCTTTTTTTATTGATAATGGAGAAAGTATTTCTTCTGAATAAATCCCACCAAAAGAGAAATCTATTGCCAATATTTTAACAATACTTTCTTTATCTGATGAGTTTACTAAATCTTTAAAATCTTTAAAAGTTAAACTTAGAATATTAAATCTTGATGGAGGATAGGAATAAGTTTCATGAGGAGCTACCTTTCTAGCTGAAAATGATTGAGATTCTAAACAAGAGATTATCTTACCTTCTAAAACAAGAATAATATTACCTTTGCCGAACATTTCTATTATCAAAGTATATTCTTTATCTTTCCTTAGCTTTAATTCTATTATTCTTTCAAATTCTTTTTGTGTTATAGATATTAAGAAAGATGAGGTTAAATATTTGCGTAATTGCATTATAAATGGATTAGGTAGAGAAGAAGATTCTTTTTTTGTTGAAATATTAAGAATATTTGGAGTTACTCTTAAAATAATTTTACCAAAAGAAGGTTTATGAAAAGAAAATAGAAAGTCTTTGTAATCTAATTGTGAGATTTTGTCAACTTTTGAATTAACTAAAACTTGCAATTCTTGTACTAAGAAGTAAATGTCTAAGGAAGTTAATGAGCGCATATAATTAAGATAAAATAACCATTTAAAAACTTACTCTTCTAGACCAACTTGGACAAATAAGTCAACTTGGTTGTCAGAAGTTGATAAACCTTGAACTTCAACATG
>DATDYQ010000100.1:0-5336 GCA_035288965.1 Candidatus Nanoarchaeia archaeon | reverse complement strand
TGTCGCGATTTCTGAAACATTTGTTCCAGTAACTCCAATAACAATTAAAGTGAATAATATATAAATAACTAAAGGAATTAAAGTTCCTATAATTAAAGCCTTTTTCATCTGATGACGATTATTATTTAATTCTTCTTTTATTTCAGGAATAGCTGCTGTTCCCAGGAAAGCAAATAATATCACTCCATAAGGAAGGAAAATTAAACTAGGATTAAAATGATTTAAATTTGATAAGTCAATTTTTGTAAAAGAAAATATTGCAATTAAAGATATTATAAATAATAAAACTGAGATTAAAAATAATTCTGATTTTTCTAGAATTTTAAGACCAAAATGAACAATAAAAGAAGCTATTAAAAAGAAAATTATAGAGAATAATAAATAATTTTGAGAGTTAAATAATGTAGCTAAAGTTTGCCCTTCTCCTATAATATAAGCAAGTAATGCTCCGTATATCCCCAGAATTAAAGATAATGACATTAAATGTTTTCCTATTTTTCCGAGATATTTTTCTGCATATCCGGCTAGTTGGTGGTTTCCATTTGTTCTTAAAACAATTTCACCCAATAATAAATTAAGGAATAACATTGTTAAACCAAGAACAATAATTAAAATTAATCCTGTAAGAAATCCTGCTTGTTGAACAATATAAGGAATTCCAAGAATACCTGCGCCTATGGTTGTGCCTGTTAATGTAGCTATAGCTTGAAATAATCTAACTTTTTTAAACATAAGGATAAATCATTTTGAAGTTATATAAAGTTTTTAAATTACTTGAAAGGAATAAAGAAATTTAGACTAGTATATTTACTTTCTGCTTGTTTTTATTATTAAGAAATTTTTTGTGCACGTATCCCGAAGGCTGGCCCATAGCCCTCGATCATCCTGCCACAGAATAGGTAGAACCCATCGGATTTGGCACCGAACACAATGGCAGATTCAATTGATTCTTCTGGTTTTTTGTTTATTCTGGAAATATAAATAGGAGTTTGATTTATCCATTGGGCAAGTTGCTCTAATTCTATTCCATCCAATCCTGTAACTGCCTTGTATGCTGGATCATTTAACATTGATGTTATTCTTCTATCTTTTCCTACAATTTTTGCCTGTACTATATATTCATCTGGTTGCTTGTAGTTGTGAATAACATCATCTGCAAATCCAACAGGATTATTTGTTATTTTTGAGAGTGGTTTTAAATTCCAAAAGAATCTTAGCTGAGATTGAATATGCTTTCTGAATTGTTCTATTAAATCTTTATATTTTGGGTTGTCTTTATTATCGAAAAGTGTTTTAAATACTGCAAACGATGATGGAGAGTCTGAAGCATAAGGTTCATTTGTTGTTAAAACTTGATTTCTATGTTCGGCATGCCCGTCTATAGTTCTTGGTGAAAAAAGTTCTTTATACCATTTTATTAAGTAAACTCCATCTACAACTGGATGTATATTCATTGTCACAGGAGAGATTGACCAGTAATCTGTTTTGTCTTCTAATCGATCTAATGTGGTCTTCATGATTAAAATCACTTAAAAGTGGTATATAAATCTTTCTGTTGATTAATTTTAATATTTTGATTAGGTTTTTATATAAGTAAAAAATAGTTAAATTGGGTCTGTAGTATAGCCTGGATAGTATATTTGGCTTCGGATAAACTGTAAGTTTGTCTTTAATGCCAAACTAGGAGAGACCAGAAGACCCGGGTTCAAATCCCGGCAGACCCTTTTTTATGAGAAGTTTTATTAAATTTTCTGTTATTAAAATAATATGATAGAAGTTTACAAGGCTGGTGGTGCTATGATGGATAGTGCTGAAAATATCAGATTTTTAGGTAGGAGATTAAATAGAAGTAAAGATAAAACTGTTTTAGTTGTTTCTGCTATGAAATATGTTACTGATGAAATTTATAGAGAATTAAAATCAGAAAAAAGAGATTATTCTTCTTTTAGAAAATATTTGAAGGAAAAACATTTATCTTTGGCTGAACAACTTGGTGTTAATGATGGAAGATTAGAAACTGAATTAGATAGTTGTCTTTTAGAATTTAATTTACCTTTAGGTGAAAGAATGATGCTACCCATAATTGCAAGATATTTACAACAATATCATAATGTTATTGCAATTAGAAGTACAAAACTTGGAATTAAAGTAAGAAAAGAAAATGAAACTAATATTATTGATGAAAGATGCATTCCAGATGTTAGAAAAAATGCTTTTGGAATATTAGAAAGTTATAATATGCTTGTTGTTAGTGGGTTTGAAGCATTAGATTCTAATGGTAAAGATGATCATCTTCCTAGAAATGGAAGCGATATTACAGCTACGTTTCTTGCTAATTGTGTTGATGCAAAAGGAATTTATATCTTAAAAGATGTAGCAATACTTGGAGCAAATCCAAAAATAGTTGAAAAGCCAAATGTTGTTCCTTATTTAGATTATAGAACTGCTTCTGAATCTGGAAACCTGCATTTTGATTCTGTAGCATTTGTAGAAGATAGAAGAATTCCAATGGTTGTAGAAGGCTTAGATGGTAAATTGTCCAGAATTGGAAGTGAAGCTACAAAACATATTATAGTAAGTGGAATAAAAAATTGTAGATTAATTCATGTAGGAAAAATTAAAGATGTTCCGAGGGCAGAAGATCCAATCAGAAGAGCTATTGGAGAAGTGGGATTAAATAAAATTACACAATATGAAGATTTGCATGAGGTTAGTTACGTTGTTAATTATTCGGGAGAAAAAGATGATAAGGAAAATGAGATTATATTAGAAAATAAGGTTAAACAACTTAAAATCCTTTTAGGTAAAAGAGAGGTCTCTGATAAAAGACATTCTATAGTTAGCCTGTCTGGAAAGGTAAGTTTAAATGATTCATATTTAGCTTTAAGGCTATCGGTAAGGGCAAAGGGCATATCTTGGAAAGAAGGTCATGTTTCATGTCTCATATTAGTTAATGAAGAAGATTATGAACCAACAATTAAAAACATTTATAATGGAATAGTTAGAAAAAGACTTTAGTAATGTTCTTTGAATTAAACTTTAGGTCTCCATTTATAGATATTATCGTGATGATCATAATAATATAATCTTAACTTAATCCATATTTCTTTGCAAAGTCTTTTATTCTAATACTTTTTTGCTTTTCTATTTGCCTGATTTTTTCAATAAATTCTGGTTTAAGTTTAGATTCCATTTTTTCTTTTATTGATTTGTTTAATATTTTATTATCTATTATAAACTTCATAATTTCAGTAATTAGATTAGATTATTAAATATTTTGCTTTTAGTAATATTTATAAATTCTATAATAAAGAAATAATCATGGCAAATGAGAAGACTCAGGGAATTACTATTAAAAAAACAGAAGATTTCTCTGAATGGTATCAGCAAGTTGTTTTAAAAGCTGAATTAGCTGATTATAGTCCTGTAAAAGGATGTATGATAATTAAACCAAATGCATATTCTATATGGCAATCAATTCAAGATTATTTTAATGAAAGATTAAAGAAATTGAAAGTGAGAAATGCTTATTTTCCTTTGTTTATACCAGAAAGTTTTTTCAAGAAAGAAAGCGAACATGCAGAAGGTTTTACTCCTGAAGTTGCTTGGATAGAAAAAGAGGAAGGAGAAGAAAGATTGGCTGTAAGACCAACAAGCGAAACTATAATCTATGATTCTTATTCAAAATGGGTTAGAAGCTGGAGAGATTTACCTTTGAGAATTAATCAATGGGCCAATGTTGTGAGATGGGAAACTAAAGCAACTAGATTATTTTTAAGAACAAGAGAGTTTTTATGGCAGGAAGGACATTGTGTTTATGAAACTAAGAAAGAATGTGATAAAGAAACTTTAAAATTTTTAGATGAATATGAAAATATTTGTAAGGAATTATTGGCTATTCCTTTAATAAAAGGGAAGAAAACTGAGAAAGAGAAATTTGCAGGAGCCTTGTATACAACGACTATTGAATCTTTAATGCCGGATGGAAAAAGCCTGCAATGTGGAACTAGCCATAATCTTGGACAGGGATTTGCTAAAAGTTTTGGGATAAAATTTTTAAGCAAAGATGAGAAAGAAGAAGTACCTTGGCAGAATTCTTGGGGAATATCAACTAGATTAATTGGAGCTATGGTGATGATACATGGAGATGATAAAGGATTAGTTTTACCTCCTAATGTTGCTTATAATAAATTAGTTGTTGTTCCTATAATATTTGAGAAAGAGAAAGATGAAGTTTTAGTTGAAAGTGAAAGAATATTTAAAATGTTAAAAATATTTAATCCAATATTTGATGATAGAGATGGATATAGTGCAGGGTGGAAGTTTAATGAGTGGGAATTAAAAGGAATACCAATAAGAATAGAAGTTGGACCAAGAGATGTTAAAGAAAAGCAAGTTGTTTTGGTAAGAAGAGATAATAATATTAAAGAAACTGTTAAAGTTGATAAATTGAAGAAAAGAGTTAAAGAATTATTATTACAAATACAAGATGATATGTATAATAAGGCTAAGAAGTTTTTAGATGAAAGTATAAAAGAAGCAAGTAATTGGAAAGAACTTGAGAATGTAATTAATGATAAAAAAATAGCTGCTGCTTTCTATTGCGGGAATGTTAATTGTGAAGATAGTGTTAAAGACAAGTTAAATGGTGTTAAAGCTATATGTATTCCATTTAGCAAAGAGAAGAAAAGAGGAAGTTGTGTTTATTGCGGGAAAGATAGTAAAGAAGTTGCTTATTTTGCTAAGAGTTATTGATAATTTTTAACAAGTCTCTTAATTTTTTAATTGTCTTAATTCCCTTTATACTATGAAAATTTTTCATATATTCTGATTCAATTAATATCGCATCAATTCCATTTTCTTTGGCTGGTTTATAATCCCATAAATATTGATCTCCAACCATTAGCGCCTTACTTTTTGATATGTTTCTTCTTTTTAATATTTTTAACATTATTTCTCCTTTAGATTTATAATAAGTCTTTGTTGCATGAATCTCATCAAATAGATTATGCAGATTAAAATGTTTTATTTTTCCTTTAATCAATATATCGGCTTGTTTTGGTGGATGGGGATGTGTCGATAATACAATTAAAATTATTTTCTGTTTTTTTAACCTTCTTAATGTAAACAGTACTGTAGGAATTAGCATTAAGTGTTTATTTGGATTTTTTGAAGTTTTAGAATTGAAGTATATCCAATGTGGTTCTTTTTTATATTTTGTAGTTTTTGGATACCATAAAGTTCCATCACCATCAAAAAATATAATTTTTTTCATTTTAATAAATAATATTGTTTTTCATATAAATGTTCCTAATTAATAATATTTAAATATCTAT
>DATDYQ010000099.1:0-3075 GCA_035288965.1 Candidatus Nanoarchaeia archaeon | reverse complement strand
ATCTGAACTTTTATTTATTTTTTTTATATATCCTGCAATAACCAATCTATGCTCATCAATTCTATTCTTTAATTCTACAGTTTCTTTTCTCATATGCTTTAAATAAATAAATATGAATATTAAGATAGCTAGCATGAACATTAATATCCCACCATAAGTGAGATAATTTACAAATCCTTCAGGATATCTTGTTTTTCCTTTAACAGTAAATAAATGAGTAGAACTACCAACTATATTATTATAAGAAACTTTTACATAAAGCACATAATCTCCTAATCTGGTATCTTCAGGAATATTAAACTTTTTAATATAACTAATTTCTCTTTCCAATCCTTTGGTTTCATGTTCAGAATAGATAACAATTCCATCCAAATTTTTTATTTGGTAATCTATTCTAACATCAACTAAATTTTTTAAATTATTGAGATTTAACAAGGTTATTTCAGCAGACAATGTTCCACCTGGAGCAACAATTCTATTTTCACCCGATATTGATATAGTAGAATCAAATAAAGGATTTTCAGATTCAACTTCAACTATAACTGGAATTTCCTTTATAATCCCCCCACTAGTTACAATAATTTTTTTATTGTAAACATTAGGATTAGTCCCTGTAGAAGCGCTAAATATTAATTGTATTAATCTTTCTTCATTTGGTTTTAAATTCAAGCTTAATTTGCTTTCTCCATTAATAAACGTAACAAATTCCTTTAAATCTGCTAAGTCAATATCAACATCAATATTTTTATTTTCCTTATTTGTAATGGTTATAAATTCTTTTACATTCTCATTTTGCTTTAAAGAAACTTTAATTGTATCTTTATCTAGAGTAAACGAATTTTTTTGTAATGTAACAGCTCCAGAACTTCCTCCACCTCCACCTCCCCCACCACTAGAACTTCCCCCACCAGAATTTTCACCATTATCTGAAGATGAAGTTTCCTCGCTAGAGTATGCTGAAAAATGACTAACATTAAATCTTAAAATACCTCCAGAATAACTTATCTTATTACACACCGTACTTGGACAAACACCCCCATCAATCAATATCCTTGGATCGCTAAAAGTTAATCCATATAATGAAAGTTCAGCACTTTTATTTAAGAAAGATACATAAGAGCTATTGATAACTAAATAATTTGATCTTATCTCCGTAAATAAATCAAGATTAACATCATCTTGACTCATGTTTATATCTTCTAAAAATAGAATTTTTCCAAAACTTGGTTTTTCCAAAGTAAAATTAGTTATATTTTCCATTTGGGATTTATTCATATTATTAAAATTTGTTGTATTTCCAGAATATTGAGCATAAGAAACATTATATCTAAAACTATTATTAACACTAAAACTAATACTTTCCGTGTCATTTAATATTCCAGCAGTATTATTTACATAAAACTTTAGCTTATGGCTTCCTTCACTTGCGCTAAAATTAAAAAAACCATTTATGGTTGTATTGGTTCCGTCATCAATACTAAACCAATTCATACTTATTGCAGTTGGATTCCCCCCGCTAATAATAAACCTTAATTCAATACTTTCATTGAAATTATAAGTAAAGTTAACTGGTCTAGAAATAATAACATCAGGTGGTCCACCAACAACAATAGATAAATTTAAGGGATTATTAGTAACTTTTCCACTTAAAATATTACTACCATATTTTATAAATATGTTGCCGAAAACAACAAGAATCAAAGAAGTGTATAAAACTAATACAATAAGCAAGATACCCTCTTTTTTCATAATAATAAATAAAATTAAGAAATATTAAAACCTATCTATTTTTTCTTTGGCTTTCTAACAAAGAACATTATCAAGAATACTAACGCAGTTAATATAATTACAATTATTGCAATGCCGTTTGTTCCAAGGCTGTTCAATGCAGCAAATCCGGTTGGTCTTGGAGGAGCATTTACTCTTATTGGAACTACCTTATCTATTCCAACTCCCAGTCTTACATTGCTACTTGTCTCTCCAGGGGTTATTGTAGCAAAAGAAGCTATAAATTTATATTCTCCAGGTTGAATATCGCTTGGTAAACTAACTCTTACATTTACCTTTATCTTGCTTCCTAAAGGAACATAATAAGTTGTATCCTGATCAATTAATTTTGCAAAATTATTCCCTTCTGTTACTGCCCCCTTCAAATATATGTTTTCACTTCCAACACCATTCTGTAATTCTAATTGAATATCTTTCGTTTCACCAGGAGCCATTACTAAAGGATTTCCATTATAATACTCTGAACTTACCCCAGCTGCTTTTACATAAAGAGCTAAAGTTAGTATCAAAATTGCAAATGTTATTATTTTTATATTTTTCATTTTACACCACACTTATTGTCCAGCTTCCAGTATTATTGGTTGAATATGTTTGTGTACTTAATTGTGCTGGTACATCGATTATACAATAATATAAATTTTGCTTCCCTAGCGAAGCTGAATTATTCCCTCTGTAAACTCCAACTCCATTAATCGCAGTTGTTGTTGCATTAACTAAAGCAGTTGCTCCATTCAAAGCACTTGTACTACATTCCGGATTACCTCCTCCTGTATTATTATAAACAGTAAAGTTAGCTACCGGAATAAACTTACTTCCATCACCTAATCCACCAAGATTAACCGCATTAACTCTTACACTGCTCAAATTAGAATTTCCTGTATTATTAATAATTGTAGGATCATTATTTGATGTTGCATTCTTAGCACTGACAGCTATCGTTGCCCATGTTAAAGATTGAGGAGCAATAACCATTGCACTTAATTCACTCAAATTCCAAACTTCTAATCTCTGAGCTTTATTCCCGCTAGAATCCGAAATGTTTGCATAAACACTCCAATTTCCAGCAGGATCAAAATACCAAACAAATATCGAACATGAATAATTTGCCCTTGTTGAATTAATATCATCCTGTCTTCCACAATTTGTTTCTCTTATTGGAGTATATCCACTTACATTAAATACAGCATGCGCACTTCCATCTGTTAAAACACTTGTTCCAGCATCCACATCTATAATAAATGAAAACGTAACATTTGTTGTAGCGGCTTCACTTACACTCTGAGCAGC
>DATDYQ010000098.1:0-12042 GCA_035288965.1 Candidatus Nanoarchaeia archaeon | reverse complement strand
GATTTTATTTTAATTGAACCTCCAGAATTAGTTGGTGGAAATATCTCAGTATCAACTGCAAAACCTTCTTTAATTAAAGATTCAGTAAAAGCAACTAAAATCCCTGTTTTATGTGGAGCAGGAATTAGAACTAAAGAAGATGTAATAAAAGCTTATTCTCTTGGAGCAAAAGGGGTTGCAATAGCCTCTGATTTTGATCTATCTAAAAATCCTGAAAAAGAATTATTATCTTTAATCAAAATTTAATCTTCTAGATATTAAAACAAATATCCTTCCAACAAAATATATTATTAATGTACTTATTACAATATAAACAAAGTGCATCAAATCTAAAGCCTTTGTCTTAAAGAAAACATTCAATGGACTATAAACAACCAATAATTGTAATCCTATCGTGCTTAACACAGCTAGCCAAAGCCATCCATTTGAAAATAATTTAACTTTGTATTCACTTCTTACAACAAATAATATTGCCATCTCAAAAAATACCAAAGCAGTAAATGCAACTGTCCTAGCTTGAACTAAATCTTGCAGATTGCTCTCAAATAAAAATAACACTCCAACTGTAGCTAAAATAGTTAATATCATAATTAAAATCCCAAGTTTTTTTGTTATTATATGTTCATCTTTTTTTCTTGGTTTCTTCTTCATGACATCTTTCTCTCCTTGATCAACAGCTATAGCCAATGCAGGCAATCCATCTGTAACTAAATTTATCCATAATAATTGTATAGCTAATAAAGGTAAAACAACCACTCCATTTCCATCTTTAATAAAAATTATAGCTAAAAATATTATTAAAATTTCCGCTATATTCGTAGATAAAATAAAATTAACAAATTTCTGAATATTAGAATAAATATCTCTCCCTTCTTCAACAGCATTCACAATAGTTGCAAAATTATCATCAACTAATACCATATCACTAGCTTCCTTGGCAACATCTGTTCCTGTAATTCCCATAGCTATTCCAATATCCGCTTTCTTCAATGCAGGAGCATCATTTACTCCATCTCCTGTTACAGCTACAATTCTTCCTCTTTTTCTTAAAGCTTCAACTATTCTAAATTTATGCTCAGGATTAACTCTTGCATAAACATCATAATCCTCAACTTTTAAAACAAGTTCTTTATCACTTATATTATCCAAATCTTTTCCTTCCAAAGCCTTTCCACTTAATCCAATTTCTTTTGCTATGGCAATAGCAGTATTTTTATGGTCTCCTGTTATCATAACAACTTTAATTCCAGCTTCATTGCATTTTTTAATAGCCTCTTTAACTTCTTCTCTTGCAGGATCTATCATTCCTTGCATTCCAACAAATATTAAATCACTTTCTTCTTTTTTATCAAATGGTTTGTAAGCAAATCCTAGAACTCTCAATGCTTTATTGGCCATCTCTTCATTTGTTTTTAATATTCTTTCTTTATCTCTAGCATTTATCGCTCTTATTCTTCCTCTGTCATTTATTTTTGTACATTTATTAACTAAAACATCAACAGCTCCCTTAACAAACATTACTTTATTATCATCTATGATATTTATAGTAGACATTAATTTTCTTTCACTTGAAAATGGAATTTCATCCACTCTTTTATTTTTCTTGTCTAATTGCTCTTTATCTATTCCATATTTCTTTGCACTTGCTATCAAAGCCCCCTCTGTTGGATCACCTAAAACATCCCATTTATTTTCTTCATAAACTATTTTAGCATCATTGCATAAAATCCCAGTTTTTAATATCAAACTTAATCTATCATTGCTATACTCTTTTCCATCAACTAAGAATTTTCCTTCAGCCAAATAACCACTCCCTGTAACTTCAATTAATTCATTATCAACATAAATTTCCTTAACAGTCATCTCATTTTTCGTTAATGTTCCTGTCTTATCACTACAAATAACATTTGTGCTTCCCAAAGTTTCAACAGAACTTAATTTTCTTACCAAAGCATTCTTTTTCACCATTCTTCTTACACCTAAAGCTAAAGTGATTGTAACAACAGCTGGCAATCCTTCAGGAACAGCAGCAACAGCCAAACTTACAGCTATAATAAAAGAATCTAATATATCCTTGCTTAAAAAAGCCTGAAATATAAATATAAATGCACAAATTATCAAAGCACTTATTCCTAAGAATTTTCCTAATTTTCCTAATCTTAATTGCAATGGAGTTTGCTCTTCTCCACTTTCCTCTATTAATTTGGCTATCTTTCCTATATAAGTATTCTTTCCAGTCCCTATGACAATTGCTTTTCCTCTTCCTTTAGTAACTATAGTTCCTGAAAAGATCATATTTTTCTGCTCTGCAATCTCTATTTTATTATTAATTTCAATATCTTCTTTAGATACAGGCAAACTTTCTCCAGTTAAGGAAGCTTCTTGCGTTTCAAGATTATAAGCTTCTAAAATTCTACAATCCGCACTTATCTTATCTCCTTCTTTTACTAGAATAATATCTCCAGGAACCAAGTCTCTAGAAAATATTTTTTGTTCTTTTCCGTTCCTTATTACAATAGCTGTTAAACTTGTTAATTTCTTTAAAGCTTCAATGCTCTTTTCAGCCTTATACTCCTGAATAAATCCAAATACTGCATTAAATATTAATATTATTATTATTACTACAGCATCAACAATTTCTTTAAGAAATAATGAAATAATTGTCGCAGCAATTAATATTAATACGATAAAACTCTTAAACTGCTCAAGAAACAAAACAAAAGGAGATTTCTTTTTTTGTTCTATTATCTCATTATACCCATATTTTTCTATTCTTTTCTTAATATCTTCATTTTTTAGTCCATCAATAGAACTGTCAAACTCTTTGAAAACATCCCCCTTTTTACCAAGATAGTAATCTTGCATTGTAATTAAGAATTAATAATGATATAAAAACCTTACCTTAATTAAAAAAATAAAAAAGAGAACTTACATTCTCTTCTTTTTCTTTGCCATGATATCACCTCCATTTTTAATTATTTATTCATCATCATCTTCAAAATCTTCATCATCGCCGCCTGTATCATCATCTTCCTCGCCCCAGGCTAATTTGTAACTTACCATTTTATTCCTCCATATCTATAATAACAGCCAGGTTTATTTAAAAGTAAAGAACTAACCATTATTACAGAATTTTTGTTTTTTAATGTTACCCCCAATTTGCCTTTTGCATCACTAAATTAATATATAAACCTATCTATTTTTTGAAAGCTAAACTTTATATACTAATTTTAATATTTTCTTTTTATGAAAAAAGAGATGATTTTTAAGTTTGATAATTCTTTAATAAATAAAAAATATATTTTACAACAAGGAAAGAAATTGGTTCCTTTAATATCAGAAATAAAGAATTCATTAAATTATGAATATAATACAGATTACGCTTTTTTACATTCTTTATTAGATAAAAAATTATTACAAAAAATCGAAAAGTTAACTAAAAAACACAAGAAAATAAAGAATATCTTAATTATTGGCATTGGTGGAAGTAATCTTGGAACTATTGCTTTGTCCGAAGCAATAAAAGGAAAACTAAATAATCAGATAAATAACAAAAAAATCTATTTTGCAGATACTACAGATCCAGATTATCTTAATTCAATTATAAAAATATTAAAAAATAAAAGTATTTTAGTAAATATAATAACAAAATCAGGAACAACCATAGAAACCATAGCAAATTTTGAAGCTATAATAAAATATCTTAAGATAAATAAAAAATATATCATAGTTACAACAGATTATAATTCAACACTTTATCACCTAGCTAAAAAGAAAAAATTTACTGTTTTAGAGATTCCAAAAAACATTGGTGGACGATACTCCGTATTTTCTGTTGTTAGTTTATTTCCATTGTCGTTATTAGATATTAAAATAAAAGAATTAATTAATGGAGCTTTAGATATACAAAGGAAATGTTTAAATGGCAATATTATAAAAAATCAGGCTGCTATTTCAGCAATTATTCTTTTTCTAAAAAGAAAACCAATCTATGATAACTTTTTCTTCTCAAATGATCTTGAATCGTTAGGTAAATGGTATAAACAATTATTGGCAGAAAGTATAGGAAAAAATGGCAAAGGAATTACCCCAATAGTTTCAATTGGTTCAACAGATTTGCATTCAATGTATCAATTAAATCTAGATGGTCCAAGAGACAAATTTACAACATTTATTATAATAAATAGATTTAATTCAGAAATTACAATGAATTCTAAAAATTTCAAAACAAAAAAATTTTCATTAATATTAAATAAAATAGCAAAGGCTGTTAAATTAACTTACAAAAAGAAAAATCTTCCATTTACAGAGATTATATTGCAAGATAAATCAGAATATTCTCTCGGACAATTTTTACAATTTAAAATGTTTGAAACAATTTATTTAGCAAAACTAATGAATGTTAATCCATTTGATCAGCCAGCAGTTGAGCTTTACAAAGAAGAAGTTAAAAAGTTAATTTAATTATTCTTGCTGATACTCAAATCCCAATGTTAATGCTAACTCAGCTTTTTTTAATTCTTTTCCTATATAAGCTATATGGTTTTTATTAGTAAACCATTTCAAATTATTTTTTTCTTCATATTCAAATATCGCATGATAAATATCTCTTGCTGTTCTTCCTCTAAATTCCTTTAATATAACATGTTGATGGTTGCAAACAGCAACTCCAATTTCTAGGCTATCAAAATAGACTTTTATTAAAATATAGCATCCCACATCCATTCTCTCATCTTTAATATGATCAATTTCTTTAGCTCTAATTACTTCAAAATTTTCTGCTACATTCTTATCTTTTACCCAAGCTGGTCTTTCCATAATAAGTAAATTAATCAATACCTTTTTAAAGATTTTGTATTTAATAATTAAAATGGAAAAGAAGTATATTGCAGTAGATATAGAGGCTTCAGGAAGAACTCCCGGAAAATATTCTATGTTGTCCTTTGGAGCATCCGTTGTTGGAAATTCAGATAAACAATTTTACAGAGAACTTAAACCAATAAGTGAAAAATACATTCGAGGTAATATGGAAGTCGGTTGTTTAGGATTAAAAGGTATAGAAAATTTACCTGAAGATTCTTATAATCCTAAAGATAAATTATTTAGACCAGATTTAGTATTGAAAGTGTTACAAGATATAGGACAACATCCATCGATAGCAATGTATGAATTTAATGATTGGATTTTAGAATCAACAAAAGATTATATTCCCATTATGGCAGCAGTTCCTACATCATTTGATTGCATGTTCATTACATGGTATTTTGACAACTTTTTTGATGGAAAAGATCCATTTGGGCATAGTAGTGAGGATTTTGGATCTATGTATAGGGGATATAAAAAAAACAAATATGCAAGTATAAAAGATATGAAACAAATTACCAAAAAGGGCCATACTCACAATGCATTAGACGATGCTGTAGAATATGCCAAACAGTTTGAAAGATTGTTGGAAATGATGAAATCTTAATAAATCTATTTTAATCAACTCTATATTCTAAACTTGCTTTAACAGGGACAGGCAATGGACTTGGAACTAATGAACTTAATTTATCTTTAATTTTCCCAAACAATGTTTCATAGAAAGGTTTCTTTTCTAGTATTTTTGGATCACTACTTTTAATATATTCTGAAGATGAAACACAAATAAAACCTAAACCGGTTGTTAAATTGTTAATTGCACTAGGTAATGTAGGTTCATTGTGGAAAAAATAATCATAAAAATGAATTCCAGATTTTACTAAATATACACTCCCGATAGTAAAAAAAGGCAACCTTCTAATATTTCTCATTCCATCAGATATTACTGTCTTTGGATTTTTAGCTATTTCACTGTTATGATTATAATCTTCAAGGCGATGTGGATTCATCACACCCATGATGTTCTTTCCCATATCACTGCCCATAAGAATACCAAACATAAAGTTTCCAGGCAATCCAATTCTTATTGGTAAAACCCATGCTGGAGCGTTAAACATAATAGCTAAAGTATACTTATTTTTTCCTTTATCTTCCCATTTTTTTGTTAATTTGGTATACTGTCTAAGTATTTGCTCATCAACAAATTTTACAGGTTTTAATATTTCGTCTAATGTCATTTAATTTGTTGCTACTAAGCTTCTTCCCATTACATTATTATTAAATTCTGTTAAATGTAAATATTCAGCATCTGTTAATTTAAATAAATCAGTAAATCTATCACTTAATTTTTTCTCATCATATAATATTTTGCTTACTTCATCAAAATCAATATCTCTTTTAGTTGAAATCGAAGTCATAACATATCTTCTTCCTTTAAAGCAGACAATTGAACTTCTCTTTTCATAAGGATCATCAAATAATTTATATCCTAATGATAAAGCTCCTACACTACGTTTAATATTCTGAATTGGAATTTCAGTTTCAACGTCTTTTGTTAACTCTCTTCTGAAATATGTTCCAAACGTATGATGATTACCTTCACTCCAAATCAAATTATCTTCAATTTTTTCTGGTAATTGTTTTTGTGCTAACTCTTCTAATTCAGAATGATAATTATGAGTATAACTAATTCCATCATATTCCCCTTTCATTTCATTTCTTGGAATTTTAAACTCTACTAAGCTTAATTGCCCATCCCGTTTAACACCTTTCTTTTTATCTCTATAATGTTTCATGTATTCTTCAAAAGGTAATAAAAGAATTTTTAAAAATAAACTTCCAAATCCATCATGACATCCAGGACATGTTCGAGAAATATCAGCTCTTGCAAATCCCTCTATCATTAAGGCAAACCCAGGGCCCAAATAAGGTGTGATATTCCTAGTTGCAACAGAATAAACAAGTAAACCTGTACCAAAACACCCTTCTACCACACCACTTGAAATACTTGCACTTCTAGAATTAAAAGCATTATTAATTCCGGTTTCATTAAATCTTCTTTCTATTCTTCCCTGAAAAAATCCAGGTAAAAGTCCAATCATTGGATAGGATATAGATTTTGTGTATTTTACAGTATTTGCAACTAAACGCATTCTATCTTTTATTTTTTTCATGTCGACTTTTTCAGCCTTATCCATATATATACCATCTCTACTTAATTGACCCATTTGATCATTAGTAATTAAACCATTAACACTTGCAAATCCAAAGAATCTAGCAACATTAAGGAAATCATCCATATTAGAAACCTTTTTAACTTCTAAATTTCCATTTTCTTTAATTTTTACTATTGCATGTTTGCTTAAGGCATCCTCAGCTAATTTTTTGCTTTCTCCATGATTAATGCTACTAAAAGGAACTATTGTATTATAAATTTCAATTTTCCTTTCCAAATCTTCATCTCTAGCTCCAAGATATTTTAAAGCATTAAGAATATGTTGTTTTTCCCTTAACCCAGAAAAATCATCTCCTTTTAATCCTATTAACACTTGATCCAACAGTTTGCTGAATTCTGGATCATTCTTTCTCCAAAAACTTTCTTGTAAATAATCATAAGCAAATAATGCAGGATTAACATCAAATTGTTTGACAACAGAATTCATTTTTTCTAATAATTTATTATCAGCCAAAGCCTCTACTGTAGAAGCCAACCTTGCTGTAAGATGCAGATATTCATTTTTCCTTTCTTCACTAGTTATTCCATCAACTATTTCTTCTCTTCTTATTGCTTCCATAGAATTAACTATACTCACTAAGTCTTGTCTAACATCATCATCTTCCAATTCTAATACAACTGTTTTAGGAACTTCGTTCATGATGAATTTTATTAATATAGACGATTTATAAATCTTTCTATTTGTTACCATAATAAAGTGATACTTAAATAATTAATTATTACATTCACAAACCTTTTAAATAGAAAATATACAATTAATTATATGAATTTAAGCTCAAAAACATTAGGATCAATATTAATAGGATTTTCACTTATCCTTATATTTTTACTTACTTTTGTTAAAATAAACTTAGATTCACAATCAGAATACCTATGTGAACTAACAGCATTACTAAATAAGGATATGAAACAATGTCCAGCCCATAATAACATCATTTCCTGGATTATTGTAAGTGCATTTGGCATAGGATTTATACTTTTTGGGGTTGGGGTCTATATGTTATTTAGCTCAAAACCAATATTTGAAGGATTAAAAAAAGATTTTAAACAAATAGATTTATCAAAACTAGATAATGAAGAAAAAAAGATATATGAAGTAATAAAAAACAAAAATGGATCTGCCTATCAAACAGATTTAATAAAGGAATCAGAGTTTAGTAAAGTTAAAATAACAAGAATTCTTGACAGACTTGAATCAAAAGGAGTTCTAGAAAGAAAGAGAAGAGGAATGACTAACATAGTAGTATTAAAATAACTAAAACTTACCTTTTGAAACTATCAATCTAACTTTTTCTTCGTAAACTGAAACTAGTTTCACAATTAGTTATATATGACGTTTCAAATTTCGAATTCTTGGAGGATTGATAAAAATGAAACAAAAAAATACAATAGCATTGATTTTGATAGGTGCATTAGCTGTTATCTTGCTTACAACAGGAATAGTAACAGCACAAGATGTAGAAAAAACCAAAGAATACGATGGAATGATGAATATGCACAATGGAATGCATAATTCAAAAGGAATGAAAAAAATGATGGAAGTACATATGAAAAATCCAGACATAATTGAACATTGTGGAGAGATGATGGAGGAATAAAATGGAAGGAGAAAAATCAGAAAGTTTAGGAAAGTTAACAATTGGATTGTTAATAGCAGCAATATTTATTGTTATCTTTAATTCAGTCCAGATAAGTAAAATTAATGGATTAGAAATTACAGGAGCTGCTACAGAAAATATTGGGTCGGCAACACAAACAGTAAATCTAGCATCTGGTCCAAATGTTCTCCCAAAAGGAGTTCCAAATATCTATGGAAAAGAGCTTGGAATAAGCTATGACGATGTTTCAGCTTCCAATCTACAAAAAGCAGAGGCAACTATAAAGAAGCTAGCTTTATTCGATCAACAACTTACATTAACAGGAAAAGATTTAGAAAGATATATTGCAGTTGCGAGTCAAATAAGTTGCGAATATTGCTGCGGAGCAGATTCTATAATCTTCCCAGACGGACAAACAGCTTGTGGATGTGCACATAGTTTCGCAATGCGTGGATTAGCAAAATATCTTATCAAAAACCATGGGTCCGAATATACAAACGATCAAATATTAGAAGAAATTGGAAAATGGAAAACCTTATTCTTCCCAGGACCAATAACAACAAAAGCCGGAATTTTGAAAGATAAAGGCATAGAATTAAGTTACATTAATCTAGCATCAAACAAATACAGGGGAGCAGAACAAGGAGCACCAACCACAAGTGGAGTACAAGCACCAAGCAATAATGCTCAGGTTGGAGGTTGTTAGCTATGCATAAATTAAATACAAAACATTTTGTATTTACAGTAACAAGTTTTGTAGTTATTGTTTATTTGATATGTGCAGTGTTAACATTGATTGCGCCAAATTTTATTCTATACATGGGTAATCAATGGGTTCATGCAACAGATTTAACAAAAATAGCTGGAGAGGTTCCGACAATTTTTGAAATAATTACAGGCTTAATAACAATAGCAATAGCGACAATAATTTTTTCAGTCATCTTTGTATGGCTATGGAATTATTTTTATGAAAAGTTGGAGGTTAAAAAATGAAAAATTATATCATAACAGGAATAGTTGCTCTACTTTTAGTTATTTCAGTAGTGCAAGCATTCCAAATAAGTAAGATAAAAAATGAAATAACAGGAAACTCAATGGTTTCAGCATCTGGTGATACTAGTGGCGGAGAAACTTATGAGCAAATGATGGCAAGAATGCACCCAGATCAAGTTGCAGCTAAACCCAGTAGTGGCGGACCTGCTCAGGTTGGAGGTTGTTGATATGATTAGCTTATTTGCTAAGAAAGATCCTATCTGCGGAATGAAAATGGAAAAAGACAAAGGAATAACTAAGCATGAACAATGGTTTTGCTCAAAAAACTGTTTACAACAATATGAAAAACCAAATAAAAAAATGAATAGGAGCGGCTGTTGCCATTAAAAAAATGAAAAATAAAATTATTTTGCTTAGTTTATTTTCTTTATTTTCATTATTTATAGTTACGCCTTCAGTTCATGCTCACTGTCCTATCTGTACAGCTGCTGTAGGTGCAGCCGCTGTTTCAGCAAAATATCTTGGTCTAGATACAAGTATTATTGGTTTATTTATAGGTGCATTTGCTGTAGTAACAGGAATGTTTATTGGATTAAAAATTAAAAAATATTTTAAATTTCAACTCCCATTAATAGTTTTAGCATCATTCTTATTAACAGTAATTCCAATATTAACAACAGTAAAAGGTGATATCATCTTTTTACCAATGTTATTGTTTGGTTCATCAGGATCAATTTTTAATAAAATCTATTTTGTGGATAAAATGCTAATTGGGAGCATCATAGGAGCTATCGTTTCATTATTAGGATATTGGCTGCATAATTATATAAAAAAAATAAAAGGGAGAGTTTTATTCCCATATCAAGGCGTAGTATTAACTGTAGGATTATTAATTATCGCCAGTGGAATATTATTCTTTAGTTTTGGAGGTTAAAATGGAACAAGAAGTTAAATTATGGCTAGATAAAATAGAAGAAGTAAAGAAAGGTGAAGTTGACTTATCAAGAGATGAAGATTTAAGCATAGCATTAATGAATTTAATAAGTTTAGAAGAGCATTTTTATTTTACTGCTATGAAAACAGATAATCAGAAATATCTTGAAATGTTAAATTCAGTAAGAAAACTAAGAAAGAGTTTACTTAAAAACATTGTTACAGATCCAGAAGGAGAAGAATGGTGCATTAGCAAACATTTGCTTGCTTCAAGTATGCGCTTAATGGAAGTTGGAACAAAAGAACTGGCTAAAGACAATAAAAAAGAAGCAAATGTGTTTTTTAAATCAGCATTTGATCTTTATTCATTATTTTTTGCAATTAACATGAAATTGATAGATACAAAAAAAATAGAGCAGAATCTTGAATCAAAAGAAGATAATGGGATAATGAAAAAATTCTCAACCATAGTAAAAAAAATAGTTGATTGTTGTAAAGAATGAAAAAACACTATATTCATGGAATATTAGCAAGCATTTTTCTAGCTTTAATATATTTTAGTATAGTTACTGTATTTCAAGGATTATCTCATGCTATAGACCAATTTTTCTCATTATGGTATTTAATGATACCATTAATTATAGGATTCGGAATTCAAATTTCTCTATTTTCTTACATAAAATCAACTTTAAAAGCAAAAGCATCAGGAGTTGCAGCTAGCGGAAGTGTTTCAACAGCTTCAATGATAGCATGCTGTGCTCATCATTTAACAGATATTCTTCCAATAATGGGATTGTCAGGAGCAGCTTTATTTCTTACACAATATCAAACATTTTTTATTCTTATAGGAATATTTTCAAACATAGTAGGCATTACATATTTGCTAAATATAATGCAAAAAAACTCTTTATATCAAAAATCTAATTTTCTTGAAAAATTATTTGTTTATGATATGAAAAAGATAAAAAATGTAACAATAATGCTTTCTATTTTAATACTTTCAATCAGTTTTTTTACAATAAAGCCAATAACCTCATCCAATGTTAACTTACAATCTTTAACTGACACTAAAAATGGAATAACAGTAGAAGTTCAGCCAATGAATATAGGAAATAGCAAAAATACTGATTTTTCTATTACACTTACAACACATCAAGGTTCACTTGACTTTGATATGGCTAAAGTTTCTATTTTAGAGGATAATAATGGAAAATTTTATTACCCAATTAAATGGGAAGGTTCTTCTCCCGGAGGTCATCATAGAAATGGAAATTTAATCTTTCCAAGTTTGGGGGAAGAAGCAAATTCTATAAAACTCAGGATAAATAATGAAGCTGGGATTTCTGAAAGAATATTTGAATGGAAATTATAACAGATTCACAAACTTAATAAATATATTGTTTACAACAAGAATATGGAAAA
>DATDYQ010000097.1:0-2534 GCA_035288965.1 Candidatus Nanoarchaeia archaeon | reverse complement strand
ATCTTGAGTTTGACATGGCAATAATTCTTTAAAGAGGTTTACTGTATATATTCCATTCCTG
Organism: Candidatus Nanoarchaeia archaeon; assembly: GCA_035288965.1. Taxonomy (GTDB): domain Archaea; phylum Nanobdellota; class Nanobdellia; order SCGC-AAA011-G17; family JAGVZF01; genus DATDYQ01. Next base: position 2,473 of record DATDYQ010000097.1, on the reverse strand, counting down.
TATTGTATTCCTGTTATTCTATAAGAACCGGTTAGGTCTTCTAAGGAGAAATCTACTGTTAAATTACCAGATCCTGTTTCTCCTGGTTTTTCATTTTCCTGTATTTCAAAATACTCTCTTATAATATCTTCTGAAGTTCTATTTCCTGTTATTATTTTTGAGATCATTTTGGTAAATACCCTTTATAATATTTTGATGTTGCATCTAACATTAATCTGCTTAAATCTTCATTGCCTTTTACATAATTTACTTTTATACCCCAGCTTTCTAAATCTTGTGTGAATTGATTTTTACTCCCAATATGAATATGGCAATAATCAGTTCTTTCTGCTATTTTTTTATAATTATCTTTAATTTGATCCCAATCAGCAATATCACCGTCTGAGACAGAAACAAGAAAACAATTTTCATTTACTGAATCTTCTAAAACTTTTGGATTTATTACTGTGCCTCCAGAAGGTTTTTTTAATAAAGCTCTTCTTTCTTCTTCACTTCTTAATTGTCTTTTACCTGTTCCTAATGTCTTTGAACCAAATGATATAACCTCAGATTTGACATATGCTGAAATTCCTTGTTTTTCTAGGAAATTATCAATTCCATATAAGCCTTTTAATGCATAGTGATATTTGCTATTATCACCCCATGGAATAAATCTTGTGTCTCCAACATTATAATTATTATCTGGAGAATTTGCCATTGATCCTGAAGTGTCTAATAAAGCTATTTTTAAATTTGGAAAATTTCTTGGATTTACTTTATATGTTGCTGGATGTTGTATTTCATGTTTTGAGACTTTTAAAGCTAAATTGCCTTCATCATCAAAACCAATGCCTTTAATTCTTTTTGGCTTTATTATCTCATCTTCTTTTAGATTTCTCCTTCCAAAATAAGCTACTGGAATTTCACTTGCTTTTACATATTCAGAGGTTTTAACCGGAATAGCTCTTGATATTTTTCTATATAAAGAATCCAACTGCAATAAAGGCTCTGTATGTTCACTAGGGCCTATTCCAGATTTATATCTTCCATAAGCTAAATCTTCCTGTGTTCCAGGCAATCTTATTAATTTATCAAAATAACCCTGCCTATCTGCCGGAACACCAAAACATAGCCTCATATTAGGTTTGTTCTCAAGCAAATCTGCTGTAACTAATGCAAACCTGTAAGCCATTTCTCTCCAATCTTCTGGATTAAATAGTTTTTCAAATAAAGAATCTTTCTGATATAATCTTGTTAAATTTCCTGCTCTTAATTTTCCTTTCAAATAATCTTTAAATTCTTTTACAGCTTTTTGTATTTTATCATTATTTGAATAAAATCTTTTAAGTAAAGTATTATCTTCTGCATTTCCGAATAAATTTAGATTTATTTTCACAAAAGCTTCATAGAAATCTGTAAATTTTTTGTTATTTTCCAAGCCTTCATTGTTCCAGAATAATATTTGCCCTGCATGCCTTGTATTTCTTCTTGCATTTACATTGTCTAAAACATCTTCAAATGCATTTGCTACATAACCTTCAAGGCCTTGTTTAGATCCATCTGATCCAGTAATAATAATTCCATCTTTGCCTTTTTCTTTTAATGCCTTTGCTATCCCATCTAATATTAAATCATGATATTTTATAATATATGGACAGCCTAATCTTGTATTTGTAGGTAATTCCCTATGACCACAACCATGATATAGTAAATCAGTGGCTACAGTTTCTAAAGGATCTTGAACGTTTACTTTTTTTAAATATCTTCTGGTTTCTTCATCTGGAGCTAAATCTAAATTTTCTCTAACTGCAATAACAATTTCTTTCCAGTCATGTGTTATATACTCGCTAATGCCATGTCCATTTTTTGGATGAGAAAAGTTTAGTCTTGTTCCAACTAAACCAATTTTGTTTTTTTTTCTTTCAAGTTTTTCTTTTAGCGTTGTCATTTTGTTTAAAGCATTATTTCGAGCGCGTGACGCTTACCCCAAGCGAGGCATACGAGTCATCAATACGCCCATCGCAGTCGAACCCGACCCCATCAGAGCCGGCATTGATCCCCGCGACACTTTCTGTAGTTCTACTTGCTTCAGAATTTAATCTAAAGATATAGGCATTTACATCTGTTAACCATTTATATATTGAATTTATTTCCTGTAATGATTGCTTTGTATTTAGTAAAGCCTGTAATGGAATTATTATATTTGTTACATTTTGATTTGTAATGTAGCCATCTGGTCCCATAAATGAGTCTAATTCTATTTTGTATGAATCTTGTTGATTGTAATTATGAATTACCTTATCTTTTTGGTTTTCCGGGTTATACTGGATTTTTGTCAATGTCATTACCCATTTATTTAACATTTGTTGATTTAGAAATTGCCTTACTTCTTCTATTTTATCTTTGTATTGAGAGTTGTCCTTATTTTGGAATAAAGATGTTGCTGTAGAATTAAATAGGGGATAATCTAAAGAGTAGGGTTCATTTGTATTAT
>DATDYQ010000096.1:0-3531 GCA_035288965.1 Candidatus Nanoarchaeia archaeon | reverse complement strand
GCTAAGAAATGGGTAAAACAAGATAAAGAATAATCTTTTTACAGAGATATTAGGTTCTGTGGAAAGGACATGTATTATTCAAATCTTGGATAATAAAATAGGTTAACCTATCTTATTTTGTTTATTGTTTCGGAGATACTGATTAAATAATAACCTTTTTAAATTAAATATACTTGATTTAAACATGGGAGGGATTAGGGATTTCTTAATACTGTCATTTTTAATTATTATTTTAATTAATATAACATTAATAAGTGCTTATTTTGTTTTTACACAATATGGTTCTGTTACATTAAGCCCTGGCGAGAAGTATACTATTAACATTCCTTTTTTTGGACCATCTAAATCACCCATAATATGTGGAAAAGCTCAAAAAATATCTGGTGAAGTATTACCAGGAGTTAATGTTAGTGTTTATTACAATAGTAATTTAGTTAATAAAAATGTCACAAATTCAAAGGGGGAATATTGCATTTATCTTCCAGAAATTACCTCAAATAAAAAGTATGACATTTTTATAGAGTATAATAATCAAACAAATACTGGAGACTTTATCCAATTAGCTAGTAATGATTACACATTAGATTTTGATAATGACCTACTTTTTAGTAAATCATCTGATAAATATGTTATTTTGAAAGGATTAATAGTTAATAAAGATGCTAAAATTGAAAACGGCAGGTTTGAAATAAATTTGCAATATTATCCTACCAATTCAACCGAGAGATTTGAAATTTTTGATTATCAAAAATATGCTGTTAATATAAATCCTCAAGAAACTTACAATATTCCTAACAATGAATTTAATGTTTCCTGGCAGATTCCAAATGATACTAAAACTGGAAGATATAAATTTTATATAAAAACCTCTTTTAATGCAAAAGAGAGAGTTTCAAATGTTTATTTTAATGTTACTGAATAAACTTTGTATTATTAATCATAAATATTCTTACGATGCCCAACTTTCAATATAATAATAGTATCTTTTTCAATGTAAAAGATAACTCTATAATCTCCAACCCTTAATCTAAAATCATTAATTCCTTTTAATTTTTTAATATCTTTAGAAAAATGATTTTCTGATAATTCCTCAACTTTATGATATATTCTTCTTGAAATATTATTTTCAAGTTTGTTCAATGAATCGTGAGATTCCTTATCCCATATTATCTTAAAAGACATTATAATCCTAATCTTTTCTTAGCTTCTTCATGCGAAATAAATTTTCCAGATTTTACTCTTTTTCTAGCTTCTTCTATTTCATTTTTTGTTTTTTCATTTAACTCTAAATCATCTTCTATCATTCTTTCAATAACATCATTATAGGTTTCTCTGTCTATCATTTTCATTCTATCTAATATTAACTTTACATTATCTGAAATTTGTATTGTTGTTGACATTTTTATAACCTCTTATAATTAGTTATAACCTCTTATAATTAGTTATAATATTTAAATATTTTGGTTTATTAGAAGATATTCCTAAGGATTAACTCCCCAACATTTTCCTCGTGATATGGGTTTTTGATAAGAATTATTACTTTATTTGACTATCCAATATTCCTCTTGCCTTGTTAATAAAATCAATTGTTTTGAGTCTTAGTTCTTCAACCTTTTCTTTGTCAAAGTCATACTTTGAGGAGTAAGATGCTTCTTCTCTTCTATCTTTTGTATGAACGTAGATAAGTAAGTCTTGATAATCTAAGAAAAAGATATTGATTAGCTCTATATCTTCTTTAGTTATGCCTGCTTGATAATAGTCTCTTGCCAGTAAACAAAGGGTAGCATCATGATTTTTTGAATAAACTTCTTTTGCTCTTATCAACGCTAATGCAATTTGATAAATAGCATAATAACAACCGGTTATGCACCAATCGTAGTATTCTAGCTTCATATTATCTAAAACAAACTTGAGATTATGCTCTGATTTTGAGATATGTCCTTTAATTTCCTCTAAATCAAGTGGAACTTTTTGTATAATCTCTTTACTTTCGTAGAACTTTATCCTTTTATTCAAAAGTAAAGGATTTACTATTAACTTTCTTAAAACTTTAATCTCCATTTAGATACACCTCGTAAAATAACATTTGATTAAATATAGGATAGCCCGTATTTAAAGCTGATTGGATAACTTTATCTTCTTTGAGTTTTATTTCTTTTTTAAAATCTTCATAGGTCATTTGGAAGCAATTAATTTTAATTCCTATCTGGGCATCTACATAATCTTTAGCTTTTTCAATATCTATTTTTTTATTGACTATCAAAAGCAAATCTATATCGGAGTCTTTTCTAAAAGTTTCTTTTGCAGTTGAACCAAACAATAGAGTTATAATTGGCTTTTCTTGTAATTTGTCTAAAAAGTAGTTTATAGCTCTTCTTCTTGCTAGTGGAAGTTTATTTAATCTTTCAATATCAAATGATACGAAAATGTTTGATAACTTTTCACTTTTTTTAATCTTATACTTTTTAAGATTTCCATCTTTTTGAGAAGTTAATATATCCTCTTTTTCAAGCTGGTTCAAGAATCTTGTTACACTATTAGGGTACAATTTAGTTTTCCTAGCTATTTCTCTTAAATGAAAGCTTGATTTTTTATTTTCATAAAATAATTTTAGTATCTTACTATGTCCCGACTTTATTATTGTGACCATAATTTGGACAATTGTTCAAATTATTTAAACATTTCGGTTTAGAAATTAACGAACAGTCCAATCAGTTCTTTCATACATCCATCTTCCAACAAGTGCTAATATAAAAATTAAGATAGCTAAAATTATTCCTCCATATAATAGAATATTTTGAATTTTTTTATTGTCTTTTATTTTATAGAAAACTAATGATGGAATCAGGGAAGAAACTAAGAAAATTATTCCAGTTACCATAGGGGTATATAACAATAAATAAATCACCCCAACAACGGCTTCTCCTTGGATACCCTTAAATACAAAACCATAAAAAAGAGATAAAAATAATGTAAAAATTAACCAGAATATAAAAGAGAATAAAATTATTTTTAAGTAAGGATGCTTTGTTTTTATGGTTTTGTATTCTACAAAATTTATACTAATTAAAAAAATAAAGGAATAATTATTAACGATAAAAATAGGCCATCCCGATATTAATATTTGGACCAGCATGACCAGGTCCATTTACAAAATTATCATAAAAGAGAATAGAACACATAAGCAATAAAATCACTAAACTTCCTTTCCATTTAAATACCATAATTACTATAATCTTAAGTTACTTTTAAATATTTCTAATCAAGAATTTTTCAATTCAACTCCCCATCTAAGCACCTAACAATTTAGTCATACTCTCCGAAGAAGCGTTGCACCAACTTAGAGTAAAGTTATTTGGTTTATGTAGCTAACTTAATCCTAAGATTAATGCCCAATGTCATTAAGTTAAGCTTTATATTTTAATTTTCTTTTTTGTGATTATCACATAAACCCTCTTTCCCAAATACTTTCTAGGAACATCAGCTTTAGCTGAAGTTCCAATAGGGGTTACAACTCTTTCCAAAAACCCT
>DATDYQ010000095.1:0-18157 GCA_035288965.1 Candidatus Nanoarchaeia archaeon | reverse complement strand
CCTTTTTCAATTCCAAGTTCTTTCTTGATTAACTCGGAAGTAAATGGCGTTCCAACTGTAATTTCAACTTCTTTTGTTTGAGTATCAACAATAACCTTAACAGGAACTTGCATTCCTTTGAAATCAACTGTTTTTTCATTGATTAATTTAAGAACATTCTGAATATTAACACCTAAAGGTCCAAGACTTTGCCCCATTGTAGCTCCGGCTGCAGCCTTTCCTCCATCGACCATTAAATCTATTGTTTCCTTACTCATCTTCGTCTTCCTTTTCTTCTTCCTGTCCCTCTCTCCTTATAACCTTAACCGAATCTATTTTTACAGTTATCGGAATAGGAACAGCAGCTTCCAATAATTCAACAACAACTTCATCTTTTGCTTTATCAACTCTTGTAACCTTAGCATTCTCTCTCTTAAATGGTCCTGAAATAATTTCAACAACATCATTTTTCTGTATGTTAACTTGAGCCTTAACTTGTTCAAGCATATGTTCTATTTCTCTATAATCTAAAGGTTTAGGTAATAGTCCACGAGCATAAGGAACACCTTGGAAAGCTTCTTCAGCAGCTTCTTTATCTTTAGCTTCCATGAAGATATAACCCCTCATCCCATGCGGTCTTATCAAGCTATAAACCTCTAAATTCTTTTTACTGGCATTATTTGCAACAAAATCCATAACTTGATCTTCTCTGTTTGCTGTTGTCCTTAATGCAAAAATTAATCCTTCCATTTTATAATCCTGATAACACTCCAACAATATGAACTATAAATCCTATTAATCCAATTATTCCTATTCCTATCGCACTTACTTTAACAGTTATTTTAAATTCTTCTTTGCTTGGTTTTTTTGTAACTTTGAAAACTCTTTTGCATTCAATAAAAAAAGTTCTTATCTTACTAAAAAAAGTTCTTTTTTCTACTTGTGGTTTTACTTCTTCTTGAGTTTGTTGTTGATTATTTTGTTCTTCCATGTTATGTTAACTAGGTCGTTAATAAAAACCTAGAATTATATACTTTTTGCTTTTTAGTATATTTATAAAGCTTTCTATGATTATATTATTTGTCTTATACTATAGAAATATTTAAATATTTGTAATACATGTAATACATATGCCAAAATTAAGAACAATACGAAACATAGATGAAGCTACCTGGACAGAACTGAAATCACTTGCTGTGCGAAATAAAGTTCCGATAGGTGTAATCATTGAAAGAGTCGTAAAAAGTTATAGAAAAAATTCAGAAGATAATTGGCCTAAAATTTTAAAATATGGAAAAATAATATCCGATAAAGAAGCATATGAAATGCATGATTTTGTAAAAAAATTGCGAAAAGAACCAGGATTTAGGAAATGACACTTGTTTTAGATACCTCAATTCTTATAGATATAGAACATAACAATAAATTAGTTTTAAAGAATATTGGGATAATTAAAAAAGAACACCCTGATACAATTTATATTACTATGATATCTTACTTTGAATTCTTACTAGGTATTAAAGAAAAAAAGCAACATAACCAGAAAAAAGCTTTAGAATTTCTAGAACTTTTCCCTGTATTATCTGCAGGCAAATTAACAGCAACCTATCTAGCAGATTTAAAATATAAATATGATAAACAAGGACTATTAATGTCCTTAGCAGATTTATTAATTGCCTCACAAGTAATAGAAAATAACATGACGTTAATTACAAGAGATAGAAGTTTTGAAAGAATAAAAGAAATGGATAAGATAATACTATAAAAATTTATATAAGATTATTCTGTAAAATCCAATGCCCAAATCATTCCGCCATCAGCAGGTTTATCTGCAGAATGTTTCCAATTGGGATCATATGTGTTAAGTAAAGGTTTAAATCCATAACTTCCCCAAAGTTTAAGTGGATTTATTAATGTAGGGTGTCTTAAGTTGTATATCACAGCAACTTGCAAAATATTCCCCGGTTCTTTTACACCAGATTCTTTTGTTCTTCTTAAAAATTCTTTAATAAGAACCTCACTTATTTCTTTACCCTCATTTTCTTTTTTTACTGCATGTCCAAGAATATAGAAAGTGCCACCATACGAAGCAAAATATTGCCTAGGATCATGATCCCATGGAGGCATACTTTTTCTAAAATCAGATTTAATTCCAACATTCATCTCATCTGAATATATACGGTTTGCTCCTATATATCCCAAAACATTTCCATCTTGAACAGCAACCAAAATTCCTTTAAAATATATATGATGTAGTTCTCTAAAATGTTTAAATCCATCTTCCAATCTAGAATTTTCTAATGCTTGAACAGCATCTATTTCATTTTCTCTTGCCAGTCTAACTTCAAGATTTTCAACTTTTACCATCTTAATCTACAAAATCAATTCCCAATTCGTTTTCAATTTCATCTCTCTTTCTTTTCACAGTAGTTTTCTTTGGTCCGAATATTTGAGGAGAACTGACTCCAGTTACAATCAACATTGTTCTTATTGTATTTTCTAAATCTTCACTTATCTGAGCTCCCCAAATTATTCTTGCATCTTCATCCAATTGTTCAGAAACAGTTTCAACAATTTGTCTTGCTTCTTCTAATGTCATATCAGGACCACCTGAAACATTTATCAAAGCTCCATTCGCCCCTTTAATGTCAACATCTAATAAAGGATTTTTTATAGCTTTCTCAACAGCTTCTTTTGCTCTGTTCTCACTATCACTCTCTCCGACTCCAATCATCGCAACCCCACCTTTCCCCATAACAGCTCTTATATCAGCAAAATCTAAATTTACCAATCCTGCTTTTGTTACTAGCTCAGCTATTCCTTTTACAGCATTTGTTAATATTTCATCTGCAACTTTAAAAGCAGTATGCAGTGGTAAATCGGGAGCTAATTCTAATAATTTATCATTAGGAATTACAATTAATGTATCGACAATATTTTCTAATTTTTCCAATCCAATTATTGCATTTTCATATCTTCTTTGACCTTCCATTGCAAAAGGTATTGTTACAATAGCAACTGTTAAGGCTCCTAATTTTTTTGCTATATCTCCGACAATTGGAGCAGCCCCTGTTCCAGTACCTCCACCCAATCCGCATGTAATAAACACCATATCAGCTCCTTGTAATTTGGCTTTAATTTCATGTTCACTTTCTTTAGCAGCTTCCTCTCCGACTTGCGGAATGCTTCCAGCTCCCAATCCTTGAGTAACCTCTCTTCCAATCAATATCTTAGAATTAGCATTTGTATATAATAAATCTTGAGCATCTGTATTTATAGCTACAGTTTCAGCTCCTGTAATCCCCACTTCACTTATTCTATTTATTGTATTATTTCCAGCCCCACCACATCCAACAACTTTAATTTTAGCTCTCTGTTTTGCTAGTAATTGCTCTAATTCCTCATCTATATCACTAGTTTTTTGAGGAGTATCTTTAATATAGTCATAACTTGATCCTCTTTTCATTGCTTCATTTATGATGCTGTCCATTTTTATAACTAGGAAGTAAACAGCAAAAACTCATATTTAAAATTAATTATCATTCGTTACTTGCTTTTTATCATCTATAATAATATTCAACTCTTTAATATCTTTAATTAAGCCTTTAGCATGCTCTTTAAACTTATCTGTAATTTCAGTAGGCACTACAACCTTAATCTTAATTTCAATATTTCCTTCATTGACATCAATATTATATTTATCTTCATCTAAAAAAAGGTCAAAATATAATAGTCCTGTTAATTTTTCTTTTAAATCAGTTATAATCCTTTTTATATTGATATGATAACTTAAGTCTTTTCCAGCTAAAGGATGATTAAAGTCAACTATACATCTTCCTGAACTTACACTCCTAACTATTCCTAAGATTCCATCGACATTTACGACTAATCCTGGTTTTGGATCAATATTTTGAGCATGAAATAATCTTAATGGAACAAGTTTCATTAATTTAGCATCTTTCTTTCCAAATCCATTTTCAGCAGATATATCAAAATCATATTCTCCAACATCTTTCCCTGTTATTTGATCATCTAATCCTTTTAATATATGGTGCTGTCCGACGCAGATTATATATGCTTTATAATTTCCATTTTCTTTATAAAGATCATATTTTTTAGCTTCCTCTTCTATATTTGTATCAAAAACCCCATTTCCTTTTATTCTTCCGATAAAATCAACTTCTACAAAATCTCCTATTTTAATTGTCATGTCATCTTCCTTCTAAATAGCTTTTATAAATCTTCCTTTTACTAATGTAACCACTATAGAATGGAAATATTTATAAATCCCACGTATCTCTCAATTTTATGAATTGGCGAGAAGAAGTTGATAAGGGATTGAAACCACACCTAGAATCTCAGATAAAAGAAACACATAGACATAAGAATGTTCTTGAAAAAGCTCCTGATCCAATATCAGCACAGCTTTGGCTTGCAATAGCTTCTTTATCTAAGCAAATATTTGATTTAAACATAAGAATCAATTATATGGAAAGATTATTGCAAGATACATTAACACCTAAATCTATTGTTACGCAAAAGATTGTTAAAAAGAAAATAGTAAAAAAATAAATGCCAATAGATGATGAATTAGCAAAATTACCCGAAAGCAAGATTTCTAAAAAGGATATTAAACTAGAAAATATTAGTATGCCAAATATTCCTACAAACAATCCGCCATTATCAAAAAGATTATCTTATTATTCATTAAAAGTTTTAAGTAAAGTTAATGAATATTTGGCTGGCGGTTTGACAGTTGGATATTTTTTATCTATAGGAATATATAAAACTATTAATGATCCTCAATTCAAAGAATTACCTTTTCCAGAGATTATAGTACACAATCCATATATTTTTCTTGCAGTGAGTAAAGGTTGGTTTTTTGGGCTTGTTGTGGGATTTACAACATATACAAGTTCAAGAGTAGCAAAACAACTTGTTAAAGATTATGATAATAAATATAAAAAAACAACCTTAGAAGATTCTCTATAAAATTAATTATAAATTAAAACACAAGTTTTATAAATGTAACATATTCTTTTTCTTTTAATGGCTGAAAGAAAACAAACAGACGTCGGAAGTTTAAGGGTTGGTGGCTTTGTGCTTCTAGATAATATTTCATGTAAAATTATAGATGTACAAACATCAAAAACAGGAAAACATGGACATACAAAATGTAGAATAGAAGCTATCGGCATAATCAATAACGAAAAAAAGATTTTTGTAAAACCTTCATCAGATAAAGTAGATGTTCCAATAATTGAAAAAAAATCAGCACAAGTTTTATCAGTTCATGGAGATATAGCAAATGTTATGGATTCAGAAACATATGAAACATTTGATATAAAAATTCCAGAAGAATTAAAAAATAAAGTTAAAGAAGATACAAATGTTATCTATTGGATTATAATGGATGAAAAAGTAATAATGCAGGTGAAATAATGTCAAAATTTCCAGAAGCTCAAGCAAGATTATTCAAAAATGTATTTGTTTGCAAAAAATGCAAGACTAAACAAAGAACTACAATGCAGAAGATACTTAAAGGAAGGGTAGCATGTAAAAGATGTGGTTGTAAATTTTTAAGACCTATAAAAAAGAGCAAATAAGATGAACTATGATTTAATATTTTTCATAATTTTTGTTATAATAATCTATATCTTTTTTAGAAAAAATAGAAAAAAATTCGAAGTTCAAGGAAAAATTTTCGCATTATACAGAACCAAACTTGGATTAAATCTGATGCAAAAAATTTCTAAATATCCAAGATGGTTATTGCATACTTTTGGAGCATTAGGAATATTTTTCGGTTTTGCGGGCATGATATTAATATTCTGGACATTGTTACAAGGAACATTAAAATTAATATTTGTTAAAAATGCTCAACCAGTTTTAGCTCCTGTTTTGCCAGGAGTTTCAATTCCAGGACTTCCAATCTTATCCTTTTGGCATTGGATAATATCTATTTTTATTGTAGCTGTAATTCATGAATTTTCACACGGCTTTGTTGCCTGTTTTCACAAAATAAAAATAAAATCATCTGGGTTTGCCTTCCTCGGTCCTATTCCTGCAGCATTCGTTGAACCAGAAGAAAAAGAATTAAAGAAAAAAAGCAATTATGCTCAACTTTCTGTATTTGCAGCAGGTGCATTTTCCAATATAATAACAGGATTATTATTTTTCCTTATTCTTTCATTTATTTTAACACCAAGTGTAAATTCAATGTTTGAAGTGAACGGTGTTCAAATTGCATCATTAGAGGAAAAATATCCAGCATTTTTAGCAGGCCTTAAAGTTGGCGATAATATCGCAGAAATAAACGGAATTAAAATATCAAATGTTCAAGAATTTACAGATCAACTAAAAGATAAAAAACCAGGTGATAAAGTTGTAATAAAAACAGAAAAAGGATTAATATATCAAATAACATTAGAAAAAAATCCTAACAATGTGAATAGGGGTTATATGGGCGTTACAGTATCAAGCGTAGAAACTGTAATTAAAGAAAGTATTAAATCAAAATATGGAATATTCTTACCACATTTATTATCGTGGATAAATACATTGTTTTTCTGGCTTTCAGCAATAAGTATCGGAATTGCACTATTTAACTTACTTCCACTTGGACCAATAGATGGTGGTAGAATGTTTTATACTGGATTATTTGCCTTATTTAAGAACGAAAAGAAAGTAAAAATAATGTGGACATTTGTTACTTATTTAATAATTGTAATGATCTTTGTAAATTTATTGCCTTATTTAATCAGATTGTTCAAATTTATCTTTATCCCTATAATTGGATTATTTAGTTAAAATGTTAATTGACTGCCACGCTCACCTTGATGATATACAATTTAGTAAAGATTTAGATGAAGTTATTAAAAGGGCAGAAGAAAATAAAATCATTTATATAATAAATAATGGAGTTAATCCAAATTCTAATAGAAAAACTCTAGAATTATCAAAGAAATATAAGATAGTCAAACCGGCTTTAGGATTCCATCCAACAGATTCTGAAAAATTTTCAGATGATATGGTAGATAATGAAATAGAATTTATTAAAAAGAATAAGAATAAGATATTTGCAATTGGTGAAGTTGGTTTAGATTATCATTGGGAACACAATGAAAAAAGACAAAAAAATATATTCTTAAAATTTATTACGCTTTCCGAAAAAACAAAACTTCCATTAATAATTCATTCAAGAAAAGCTGAAAAAGATATTATGAATTTATTAGAATCATCAAGGATAAAAAATGCAATTTTGCATTGTTTTGAGGGAAATAAAATATTAATAAAAAAAGCAAATGAGAAAAACTTTAAGCTTTCAATTCCACCATCAGCAGTAAGGTCAGATCATTTTAAATCTGTAATAGAAAATATATCTTTACAAAATATTTTGACAGAAACCGATTCACCATATCTTTCAGCAATAAAAAATGAAAGAAATGAACCATTACAAGTAAAACATACAATTAAATTAATTTCAGAAATAAAAAAAATTACCGTCGAGGAAATAGAAAAAATAATCTTTATGAATTTTAAAAACTTTTTCAAAAAATAAAAAATAGAAAACTATATAAACAAGTTATACGTTAGAAATATAAATTATCCTGCTTGAAGCTGGGGTAAAAAGAGGTGAAAAAATGGCAAAGAAAAAGAAGAGATTATAAAATTATATTCTAAGTTATCAAATTTTTTTCTTTTTTTAAAATATCAAATTTTTATTATTTTACCATTAGCTCCTGGATTTATTAATATAGAATTATTAATTTTATCGACGAATCCGAACGTTTCATGAAAGTGCCCAGATAAGGCTAAGACAGGTTTTAATCTTCTTATTAAATCTGTTATTGATTTACTTCCTCGATGATCTTCTAACCAAGGTAAATAATCTAACCTAGTATTATAAGGTGGAGCATGAGTTAACAATACAACCTTTTTACCTTTTAATTTAGGAATTATGTTTTCGGAAAATCTTTCCAAATCTTTATCCCTAAACGTAAATCCCATTCCACCATATGCTACAAATATAATATCCATAAATTCAAAAGTATTCCTATGGAGATAAACACAAAAATTAGTTTGATTGCAGATTTTTTCTAATTTATCATTACTTTCATGATTTCCAGGGATTATTATTAATTTTTTCTCTAAAGCTTTAAACTTGTTTATCGTATCCCTTAATCTAAATTCAAACTCGCTTATATCTCCACAACAAACAACAACATCTGGATCTTCTTTTTTACTTAATTTTATTATATTATTGATAAACTTATCTTCGCTATGAATATCTGTAAATGCTAGTATTTTCATACATTTGGAAAGAGTTAAATACTTTTTATTACTTTCTATATCTGTGGGAAAAAATAATCTGATTATAGGCGTAGATCCAGGAACAAATCTAGGTTATTCTATCATAGATTTAGATGGAAATTTAATAGAATTAAATAGCTCTAAACTACTTAATATAGCAGACTTAACATTAAACCTGATAAAATTCGGAAGAGTAGCTGTAATTTCAACAGACAAGGCTAACATTCCAAGCTACATTAAATCATTAGCTAGAAGAAACGGAGCTGTTATAATCTCTCCCGAAAAAGATATGTTAATAGAAGATAAACGAGATTTAATTAAAAGTTTTAAAGTTACAAATACCCATGAAAGAGACGCTCTAGCTTCTGCGTTTTTTGCATATAAGAAGTTAAATCCATTGATAGATAAGATAAAACGTCATCTAAAAGATAAAGAATATTTGTTTAATGATGTATTTTACTTAGTAATTAAAAATCAGATAAGTGTCAGCGAAGCATTAAAACAACTGCAACCACAAGAGATAATAGAAGAAAAACCAAGAGTTATACAAAAACAAGAGATTAAACAATTATCAACAGAAGAACTTTTAACAGATAATAAGATATTGAATCATAAAAATAAGTTCTATAAGGAAAAAATTAACTACCTTAATAATAAGATAATTAATTTAAACAAGAAATTTAACTCAGAATTCTTAAACAAAAGAACAAAACAGATAATAGAATTCAAAAATGATAAAATAGATTCATTGATTAACGAAATTACTTACTATCAATCTGAGATGGGCTCATTAAAAAATGAAATAAAATCTCTAAAACAATTAATTAATAACTCAAATGATAAATATCTTGTTAAAAAGCTCAATACCTTAAGCAAAGAAGAGGTTATTAATAAGCTTAAATCATTAAACTTGGAAAATGAAAACATATTATTTATTAAAGATCCATCAATCGTAAGTGATAAATCATTAAATTTATTGAAAAATCTTAGTTTTATCTTAACTAAAAAGGACATTAAATCATCTAAATTAGAAATCATTAATATAAAAGACTCCTTAACTTCAGAAACAGAAGACTATTTATTGATAGACAAAGATATTATTAAGCAAAAAATAGATTCTAAACAAATGATTAAAAGAATATTATTAGAATATAAAGAAGAAAGAGAAAGTCAATTCAACAATCATAAGCTTCCATAAATCCTGCCTCTCCACCATCAATCAATCCTTCATCCTCTAAAAGCTCTCTGCCTCTTCTTGAATAAATGTCCATTTTAATCACCTCCTTTTGTTTATTGGTAAATTTCTTAGCTGCCTTCCCAAAAGATCTGCTATGAATTTAATGTCAAGTTCTTCCATTTCAACCACCTCAAATAATACTAAGTAAACTTTATTTATATAGCTCACGCGCATGCGTGATATGTGTGAGATGTGAGATGTGATAGCAAAATATACTTTTAAGAATATACTAGATATTGTGGAAAAATAAGACGAAAGATTTTATCGTTTGTATATTACCTTATCAATAATTCTTGTAGCAAGATAATCGCCTACTAAAGCTGCTGCAACATCAGCAACATATATGCCTGCTCCACTATGTGTTTGTGAAGCCATTACAATTCCTGAGGCAAATGAACCCCCAGGTAACCAACCAGCTTTTTTTGTTCTATCTTTATCAGTAACATAATTTTGGAATAATCTTGTAGCTGTTCCGATTAATGCACCTACTACAAAACTCATAGCTGGTTGAATAAGTGGATAATTTGCTACTATGTCTTGAAGTTCTTCCATTTTTTTCCTCTAAATATTGTAATATCTGAAAAAGTTTAGTATAATTTTTTTTGCTCTAATCTTTCTAGAGATTCAATTCTATCATAAGACATTGTTCTATTAACTTCTATTTTAAAATCCAACATATCAAATGCATCTCTATTTACGGTTAATGTTCTTTTATTTGCATCGTGTGACACATATCTTCCTAAAAAGGTATCTCTTCCATATAGCTTTATTATTGGCTTCCATCTTACCCTAACTAAATCACCTACATTCAATTCTGTTACAGCATCGTCAATTGTCATTATAATATTGAAAAATTAGCCCATTTATAAAGTTTTCGGCTTGTTATTACTTTAAAGTTATTATTAATTAACTAAAAATCCAGGCATTATTACTTTTTAATATTTTTATATAAGAATACAAGTAGTACAGAGATAAGATACCAAAAAACCAAATTACTTATAAAGCTAGTAATATTAAATTTAGGGCTTCCAACAATTAAATCTGGAGCTATAGCGTCATTACAATAAGAGTAAAAGTTAAATGGAAAGCCAAAAGTAGTACCACCCTCAATACAAATAGCCCGATAATGAGAAAATAGAAAAGAAAATACTATAAAAAGAATTAATATAATAACTATTTTCCTTATATCTAATTTAAAAAATTCTTTCAGATTCATAAAAAATACGAATTGTCTAAAGTATATAATAATATCTAAGACTTCAAATTCATTTGCATCTATACTAAAAATCCAACTCTTCCTTCTTTTTCTTATACCATCTAGATACTAAAAACCAGATAATTACAATCACAAACACAATTATAACATAAATAGGAATCTTTTTCTCAACAGGTAAAGTACTAGCTCTTATCTTTCCAGAAGCATTCTGTACTATTTCCTGTAATAAAAATCTCATTTTTTAACATAGCTAACAATCATACCTTTTCCGCTAGATTGCCCCTCATTTACATCTTTTGTTTTAATTAATTTATCTCTCTCAAGATCATCCAATCTTCTATGAAACGTACTATAACTTATTCTTCCGCCTTTTTCCACATATTTATCATATATCTCCTTTACTCTTTTATCAGAATGCTCTTTTATTGTATTTAATATTAATTTATTATCACTTTCTAAATCATTACTTCCTTTAACCTTAAACTTCTCTAATTTCTCTATAGCACTATCAGTATGTTCCATTAAAATTTTTCTTGAAGCCTTAAGTTCAGCTGCATCTCCAGATTCCTTTAACATAAATATTCCACTTCTTAAATCTTTAATCTCAAAAGTTTTATCCGCTATTTTTTTAATTGATTCTTCATTCCAAACATTCGGAACAAAAGCATATTGTATTCTTTGCTTCAATATTCCCATAGTTTCATCATAATTATAAGGCTTAAATTCTAAAACATCAACATTTAATCTTGATTTTATTCTTTCATCTAGCTCAGAAAGCCATGTTTTTTCATTTGTTATTAATAAAATTGATTTCCTGTAAATATCTTCCAATAATGTATATAATAATTCATTATCATTTAATTTATCAATCTCATCAAAACAAAAAACAACATTTTTCTTGTTTAACATATTTGTAACAACCTTCATTAATTCATCTGTTTTCTTATTTTGTGTCCATTTATATTCAAGTTGTTCACAAATCTCACTTATTATTTTAAAACTAGTATCTTTTTTCCAGCAATTTATATAAATTGTTTCAATATCATCAGTCTCTTTACTAATCTCATTAAACAAATGTTTTACAGATACTGTTTTACCTATTCCAGTTCCACCACAAATAAACAAGTTTCTTCCGCTTCTTTTTTGGAATAAAGGCTTAATACAAGTTGCAATATATTGTTGTTGATTTTCTCTATATTTTATTATTGGAGGCACATATTCATAATCTAAAGCCATAGCATCAATAAACAAAGATTCATTGTCTTTTAAGATATTATCAAACATTCCCATACAATTTTGAAGTTAATAAGAAATATAAAGGTTTTGTTATTTTTAATCATTATCAGAATTTGAACTGCTTTCACTATCTTCTTGATCTTCTAATCCATCTATTATCCTAATAAGTAAAGCAAGATTTCTTACATTACTAGGAGTATTGTTTTCTAAAGAGATATTATATGTTTGCGCACCAATTAACGCATCAACATTAAATTTGTTTTTTATCCTTCCTATTTGATTTCCTGTATTTGGGTCAATTATTATATATTCTCTAAGGAAAGGAGACATAACAGAATCCCAGGTTTCTCTGACTTCCAATAAACTTCTTCCATTATTGTCCTTTACATAATATCCATCTTTATTTAGCAACAATCTACCCACCCTATCAAAAAAACTTCCCATAAACTGCCTTGAAAGTTCTATATTATCCCCACTATCTAAGATAATTGCTTTATGTGTTGCTGATAAAGTTAAAATTTTACCATCGACTACAGATATCATTTTCCCATTTCCATCTTTAAGAAGATAATTATCAGACAAATAGAAATTATCACTTTTACCATTCCAATTTGGTTCTATTGTATAGATTAAATGTCCATTTTCATCACCTTCAAAAAAATCATATCTGTAACCAAAACCAAGACTGCGGATTTTACTGCCTACATTTTCTACTACAGTATAATCTGAATTTGGAATCCCCTTGCTACAACCACTAATTAAAGTGGCTAAACTCAAACCTAAGACGAGATTTTTGTTTATTTTTGCAGTTAATAAATCTCCTAAACTTTCACAAACTCTATTTCCAATATTTTTAGTATGATTATTCAATCTTTTTCTTATTATTGATAAATTTTTCATAAATTTTATGATTTATAACTATTTATAAAACTTTCTATTTGTTACCACTATAAAGATATAAATTATCTCAATATTATTTCTATTCTCTACTTCATAAAACTTTATAAGACACTTTTAATTTCTAATCAAGGTGAATAGTGACCAAAAAAAAGAGACAATAGATGATAAGCTTTTTACTCCATTAGCTGAATTTCTCTCAAATCATGATTTAACATTTTCAGAACTTACTGATTTAGTAGAAAAAATAGGATATCCAAAGTACGATAATTATGGCACAAAAGCAAAAAAAAAGGAATTTAGATCAACATCATATAAAGGATTCATCTTAGAAGCTTATGTTAAGTCATTGATTTCAAAATTTGTAAAATCCAATGATATTCCATTATATCCAAATCCACTTTCATTAGGAGAAGTATCTAAAAATTGTTATTTTGAAATAACTAAATGGGGAAATGTAAATTTTTATGATCCATGGACAAATGGAAATAAGGCAGAACTTGATGGTTTATATGAATTTAATGATGATGCTTTTACAATTCCAATAATGGTAGAAATTTCATTTGGAAGATATGGACATAATCTCCAATATAAAGAAAAATTAGTAAAAAAGATATACAATTCAGATCCATATGTTTGCAGTATAAGAGCTTCAAAAAAGAATGAGGATTTAGGATTGCATCGAAATGGCAAAAGATTTCATAGAAATATTGTTATTCAAAATAGAGAAGAATTTACTCAGCTAGCTGTTGAATTATCATATTCTAGGTTATAGTTAATAAAAGAGAATAATTAATATAAATAACACAATTAAATTCTAATTTATGGACAAAGATTATATTATAGATGAAACAACAAAACATGTAAGAAAAACCTTAGAAGGGGAAGGAACAGGTCATGATTGGTGGCATATTAATAGGGTTTATAAAAATGCAACATATATTGGTAAAAAAGAAAAAGCAAATATCTTTGTTGTTGAGCTAGGAGCTTTGCTTCATGACATAGCAGATTGGAAATTCTATAAAGGAGATGAATCTGTTGGTCCAAGAATAACCAAAGATTGGCTCGAAAAATTAGGAGTTAATGAAACTATAATAGAAAATGTTTGCGACATAGTAAAAGAAATTTCTTTCAAGGGAGCTGGAGTTAAAACTCCCATGAAAACCTTAGAGGGAATGATCGTTCAAGATGCAGATAGACTAGATGCACTTGGAGCTATGGGAATTGCTAGAGCATTTGCTTACGGTGGTCATAAAGGACGTGAATTTTATAATCCAGATATAAAACCCCAATTACATCAATCATTTGAGGAATATAAAAATAGCAAAGGAACAACAATAAATCATTTTTACGAAAAATTATTTCTATTAAAAGATTTAATGAATACAAAAACAGGAAAAATATTAGCTGAAGAAAAGCATAAATTTATGGAAAGTTTCATGGAACAATTCTTGAAAGAGTGGAATGTAACCGATTTACAATAAGTTTATAAACAGTAAAATATCAATAATATTGAACAAATCAAAGTGTTAGTGATCCTAAATTACTAATTCTATTGATTTCAAAGGAGAACTAACAAATGAAATTTGAAGATATGAAGCTTAGTAGAGAGTTAATTGAAAATTTAAAAAATCAAAATATTTTAACACCTACAAAAATACAAGAAGAAGTAATTCCATCAATTCTAGAAGGAAAAGATATAATTGCCCAATCAGAAACAGGATCAGGTAAAACATTAGGTTTTGCTGTTCCTTTAATAGAAATGATTTTTCCAAAAGATCATATTCAAGCCTTAATCATAGTCCCAACGAGAGAACTAGCTAAACAAATAACAGAAGAATTTGAAAAATTTTCAAGATTCAAACACCTTAAGATATTGACAGTCTATGGTGGTTCTTCAATAAATATACAGATTAAAAACCTAGAGAGAACAAATATTGTAGTAGGAACACCAGGAAGAATTCTAGATTTATTAGAAAGAAGAGAATTAGTATTAAAACAGATAAAATTCCTAGTTTTAGATGAGGCAGACAGAATGTTAGATATGGGATTCATAGATGATATTAAAAAAATAATGTCTCAAACTCCAAAATATAAGCAAACAATGTTATTCAGCGCTACCTTACCTTCACCAATAGTTAATTTAGCAAGAAATTATCAAAATAATCCAAAACACGTTAAGCTAGCTGCTCATGTTAAGCATGAATTACTAACTCAATTTTACTATGTTGTTAAGCAGAATGAAAAGATTTCTTTACTTTATCATTTAATTAAAACAGATGCTGTAACCTCCGCTATTGTTTTCTGTAAAACAAAAAGAACAACTGATTTTGTTGCTCGTGAATTATATAAGCAAAGAATACAAAGCAAGTGTCTTAATGGAAATATGTCTCAAAATAAAAGAGAAGAAACAATAAATCAATTTAAGGAAGGAAAATTACATATTTTAGTTGCTACAGATGTTGCAGCTCGTGGTTTACATATAGAAGATGTTTCTCATATATTTAATTTTGATATTCCAGAAACAGTTGATACTTACACCCATAGAATTGGAAGAACAGCTAGATCTGGAAAAACAGGAAAAGCTATAGCTTTAGTTTCAGAACAAGATTATGATAATTTCAGAAGAGTTCAAGAACATTTCTCAGATAAATTGAAGAGATTAGATCTTCCAATATTTGAAAAAATAAAAATCGAATTTAGACCTCAATTTCAAAAAAGAAGATTTAGTCAAAATAGAAGTTTTCATAAAAGAAGATATAACTAAAAAACTTTTTGATATTTTTCTTGTATTAAATATCTATCAATTAATAATTCCACTAATCCGCTGTTATCGATTAATTTAACTTCTCTTATTTTTTCTAGAATAATGCTTGGATTTTTAGTTTCAAGTTCAGGATATCTTGATTTAAATTCTAACTCTTTTTCATCCCAATTATCATTATCTGCATATCTAATAACTTTTCCTTTTCTAGGGATAACATTTTCTCCTAATTTTCTAGTTTCTTTTCTTTCAGAGATCTTAGAAAGCACATAATTTTCTAAATTTTCATCAGTGGATATAATTAATTTAAAATAAGTGCTGTCAAAATCTACAGGGAAATCAGGCGGACCAGGAAATAGTTCAAAATTCTTTAATATTGAGACAAGCTCTTCATTTACCATATTTTAGGAGATATAAAACAGCATTATAAATCTTACGTTTTAAACTTCTTCTATTCCATTTTTAGTTAATGCCATTAATCTTATTCCAACACCTAATTTTAGTAATGCAGAAATCAAGGCCATATGTTCTTTTCCCATTCCACTAACAAAATTAACAGCAACCTCAGTTCCCTTAACTTTCTCTTTTAAATTATTATAAATTTCATCTCTTAATTCTAACATTCCTTGATTCATATTGACAGCAACAAATTCTGTTTTCTCATCTTTGTTAAAATTTTCTTTTCCATAATCATTTGTGACTAAGATTATCTTTTCCCATTTTCCATCAGCAATTAATCTTCCAACATGTCCCCAAGTTCCTTTTCCTGTAGATAAACAAGCAATTAATTCTGTCATGTTATTTAATTTCAATCTTTTCTTTATAAGGTTTTCTTCTTTCTAAACTATGTAAAGCACTAAATATTGTAGTTGGAAAGTAAACATTATACAACATATTCTATAAAATAAATTTTTCAAATCAGAATTGACTTTACCGTCGGTAAATCAAGAAAAAACAAAAAGTTTATAAACTAGCTTTTCATTAAAAATAGTTCACTTTTAAAGGAGTTAAACGACAAAAAACCGAGATGAACCATAAATTTGCCCGAGAAGGGTTTGAACAACAGTTAATACAGCAGCAAGAGGAAAAGCCTAATTCTCTATTGCTTGGTAAAAGAATCCCGAAAGACTTTTTTATTACTCAAGGAACTGGGGAATCTGATTTAACTATTCATGCCGGTTCTTATCATCTAGCTTTAAGAGAAGCTGGAATTGAACGTCATAACATAATGGTTTATTCTTCTACATTGCCTTCTATTGCTACTGAAATAAAAAAGCCAAAAAATCAAGATCAAGGAGCTGTTATGGAAACAATAATGGCAGTCTCTAATGCAAAAACCGGAGAAAGAGCTTCAGCTGGAATAGTATTTGGCTGGCTTTATCATAAAAAGACAAATGAAAAATATGGCGGAGTAGTTTGCGAATATAATGGTAATGATACAGAAGAAGATGTAAAGAAAATGCTTCAAGGAAATATTATAGAATTATATGAAAATGGTTATTCAGAAGATTATGTTTTAAAAGATCCTAAATTTATCATAAAAAGTTTTATCCCAAAAAAGAAATATGGAACAGCATTAGTTGCTCTTTGCTTTACGAACTATGTTTATCCTGTAATTAAGCAATAATCTTTCTTAAACAAAACATTTATAAATCTTTTTTTCTTTAATTTATATATGAAACCAGAGAAGGAAACAAGAATATTAAAAGAAGCTAAAAATATGGAAGAATTAGTTAAAAGAGCTACAATAAAATTTCCTAAATCATTAAGTTCAGAAGAATTTGAAGGTTTACTTAAATATGTTGTAAAAAATTCATCTACCAGAATATCTTATAAAAAACAAGTCACATGTTTAATGTCAGATGCATATTCTCATATTGGTGGCATTAATACAAGTGGAGAGGTTGAAATTGCAATATTAGGTAATAAATATGAAGGAAACATATATCATTATTCTAAATCTGGCACAACCACAATACCATTTAGATCAAAACCAGCTGGAAAAGGCGCCATTACTATGAGAAACACAATATCTCTTGATTTTATTACAACCCCTGATTATGATATCGAAGAGCATAAAGCAGAAGTAGCTGTTTGGGATGATATAAGAAAACTAGTTACACAATATTTCACACAATAATTTTTATATACTAACAGATTAGCCCAATATCATGCCTAAAACAATCTCTAAAGATACACCATTAGCAGAATTAACTCTTAGACGTTACGAAAAACCGTATCTTTCAAATAGACGAGATCCAATAAGAAAACTTTGCTTATCAATAGGCTTACTACAACCAGGAGATTCAAGAGATGTTATCGTAGATGTTTTGCAAACCTTACTTGATTCAAGAAATGAAAGTAAATTATTAAGTTCAGAAGAAATAAAAGATAAAGTTATCTTACTAAGAAAAGAATCTAAACTACCATTAAAAGGAATTGCTTCATCAAATATTAGAAGACAACTTAAAAGATTAAGAGATTTATTTTTAATAGAAAAGATAGAAAATAATTA
>DATDYQ010000094.1:0-26275 GCA_035288965.1 Candidatus Nanoarchaeia archaeon | reverse complement strand
ATATTGCCCCTTTTTTTCTTTTTTACAGCCATATATGTTCTTGCCTCTTTTTAAATTAATTAAATAAATCTTCTATATAAGCTTTACTATTTTCCTTTATATAAATCATATTACACTTATTGTCCAGCTTCCAGTATTATTGGTTGAATATGTCTGACTTGTTATCTGAGCTCCTACATCTCTTAAGCAATAATATAAATTTTGCTTCCCTAGCGAAGCTGAATTGTTTCCACTATAGATTCCAACTCCATTAATCGCAGTTGTAGTAGCATTAACTAACATAGTTCCAATATTTTCATTACATTCAATACTACTTGTTGCATTATAAACAGTAAAATTAGCTACCGGAATAAACTTACTTCCATCATTTAATCCACCAAGATTAATTGCATTAACTCTTACACTACTGATGTTTCCATTTCCAGTATTATTAATAATTGTAGGATCATTATTTGATGTCTGATTCTTACTGCCAATTGCAATAGTCTGCCAGCTTAAGGATTGTGGAGATATGACTATTGAAGTTAATTCACTATAATTCCATTGTTCTATCAATATAGAAGTATTTTGATTATCAGTTATATTAGTTATCACACTCCAATTTCCAGCAGGATCAAAATACCAAACTAAAATTGAACATGAATAGTTTGCAGTCGTTGAATTAACATCACTCTGTCTTCCACAATTTATTGCTCTTTGAGGAGCATAACTGCTAATATTAAATACACTAAATGCACTACTATCTGTTATATTGTTAGTTCCATCTTGATCATCTACGATAAATGAAAATGTTACATTAGTTGTACTTGCTTCAGTTGGACTTTGTGTTGGAATTAAACTTACATCTAAAATTCTTGGAGCTCTATTTACCTGCGAAGCAGCATCTACAATAAAGCTTTCTAATTTTGTAGCATTGAAATTATTATTACTATCATTAACTATAAATTGCCAGCTAACATTTGTCCCAATAGCAGAAGTGATAAATGTAATATTGCTACTTACATTACTTCCTCCACCAAAGGCATAAGCACTTGAATTTTTATACCCAGTTGAACTATAATTAATACTAAATATAAAGCTACTTAATGCCACATTATCGGTCCAATTAGTGCTAAAGTTAACAAACATATTTTGCAATATGCTAGTTTCATTAATTGTAGGTTTAATCTCATAAATAGGGACGGTTGTATCTGGCGGATTACTTACTAAGAAACTATCAGTCCCAGTTTCATTCCAATTTCCCACACTGTCATTAACTATAAACTTCCATGAAACATTAGTTCCTGCGCTTGCTGTAATAAATGTAATATTACTGCTTATTCCATTCTTTAATCCATTTCCAAATTTATAATTTGTGCTATTTACAAATCCGCCACCTCCATCAATACTAAAGATAAATGAATCCAAAGCTAGATTATCAGTCCAATTAGAGCTAAAGTTAACAAACATATTTTGTAATATTGTTGTTTCGTTTTTATTTACACTATTAATTGTCCATTTACTTGAATTTCCATCTATAGTAATATTATACACCGGAGAACTGGTTCTTGTAGTTGCTGTTGCAATCTGTTGTGCATGACATCTTATCATCACACTTCCATCATTTCTTCCAGTTACAGTATCAGAAGGAGCAGAGTTACATGCTGCAGTTTCAGGATTAGCTCCCACACTAATTGGATCAGAAGTTGTAGAACTTGTACTTATATTCTTTAAGTTGGTTGAACAAGCAATATTACCACAACTTTGATAACTATGTACTATGTCTGGGGCAGGTCCAGTTCCAGAACAACTTGGAGTACATGTAATTGTAAATATATCTCCAGGTTTTATAGTTAAATTACTCGTTGGAGCATTCATTGCTACCGAACTTAACGTTTTTGCATCTGTAACTATTACATTCCAAGCTTCACTTGTTTCATTCAATGTTTCTGAATAGAAATCATATTTTGTTGGAGGTATCGTTTCTTGTGGGGATTGAATAATATAATTTAATGTAATATTATTATCTATTATTTCTACATTCCAAGTTATTTCACTTGTTGTTTCATTTATTATATTTACGACCCCATTATTTGCATCAACAATACTCCAATCATTATTGAAATAATCTTTTATTGTTGCATTATTTATTATTCCATCCACAGATATTATTATACTCATATTTATATCTTTTAATCCAGGAGCTCTATGCGTCCCACAACTTTGGCAATCTAAATTTCTATCAAATGTTATATTTGAAATTGATTTACTTTGCGATTCAAATATTGTAAATCCAGTTATCTCTGGCTTGATTAATAACATTCCAAGAGAAGCCATCATAACAATCAATAATAAAAATAAACCAGGAATAATTAAATCTTTCTTCTTTTCTATTAGTTCGTCATATTTTTTTATCTTATTCTCATAATATTTTTCAAGGTCGTCATAATATCTAACCCATTGATTAACACTTCTATTTTTTAATGTTTTATTTAGTTTTCCTTTATATTCTTCATAACTAATTTCTTTTGCTAGATGTTTATATCTTAATTCTTCACTGAATGCAATTACATTAATCTTTTCTAATCTACATATCTCTAGTAATCTAACTAATTCATCCTTCTTTTTTCTATACTTGTCTATTTTATTTTGTTCCATATTTTTTCTTAGCGTTTTGATAAACTGTCCATATTGTCCTATCATCTCTATGAATCAAAGTTGCAATTTTATGATAAGAAAGTTTGAATTCTTCTTTAAGATAGAAAACTAAATTTTCCTGAATGCTTAATTTTCTATTAGAAAAAATTGATATTGGAATCAAAAATTCATATTTTTCAACAACAAATGGTTTAACATATTTCTTTCTAGCTACATTATAGGTATGCCATATATTTCTCTCATCCCTATTGATTAAATCAGCAATTTCTTTATAGTTTAGATTAAGATTTTCTTTAACATATTTAACAATAGATTCTAAAACAGTAAGTTTATCATTAAATATAAAATCAGGAACACTCAACTTTTCTTTTTTAATAGAATCTAGAAATTCAGTTGAACTTTTCTCGAAATTTTTCTTTAAATATTCTGTAAATAATTTGATTAATTCTTCATTTTTACCTAGATCTAGCTCTTTAGAATTACCAAAAATACCTCTTTTCTTATTTTTAACAGTCAATTTACGTATAATATAAGTATTTGCTTCTTTATAAACTTAATTATTTTAACATATAATATAAGTATTAAATACATTAAATATAAGTATAAATTACGTATAATATAAGTATATTAAATAAATTCTAAGTTAATTTAAAGTTTTGTTATATGCTAAAATCATGAAAAAAAGTTTAATCTATTGGTTTATAGTATATGTTTTATGTTTTATCATATTTTTTTATTCAGGGAAATCAATAGTTCCATCACAAGTTTATATTTTAAGTTCCTGGGACATAATCCTCCATTTAATAGAATATTCTATATTAAGTTTTTTTGTTTATTTAGCATTTAAAAATACATCTTCATTTTCAAATAATAAAGCAATTTACACAATTATTTTTATAGTTTTATTTGCAGTTTTAGATGAAATTCATCAGATAAAAACCCCAGGAAGATTTTTTAGTGTTCATGACATATTAACAGATTCTTTTGCTTCTATCGCAATAACTTCTTTATTTAATCTATAACTTTAATTAAGATTGAAGTTTAAAATAGCTTTATATATGACATTTTCTTATCAATATTATGAAAAAAGTAATACCAATGTTAGTAATATTAATGATTAGTTTAACTTTTGTAAATGCAACTATACAAACAAGACCAATTATTTTAGACAAAGATGATTTTAAAATCGGAGAACCAATAAAAATCAATATTAATAACCAATGGGATTCGTCAATTTATGTAGTAGTTTCAAATGGATGTGAAGAATTCTTCACGATTAACAAAATAAATTCAGACTATACAATTGGAGAGTCAATAAATCTTTATGATCAAAATTTATTATGCACCCAAGCTCTAAGATCAATAGAAATTAAAACCAAAGAAACAAAAGAAATTGGAACTTGGAATCAAAAAGAGTTTACCTGGAAAGAAATATCTTCAAATAAAGGTGCAGTTGCTCAATGGACTGAAAGTCAAGTTGCTCAAGGAAGATATTTAATAAATATAAAAACTTATTCTTCAGAAACAATAGACGAAAATCCAATTGAGACCACAAAGGAAATAACAATAAGAGATACTTCATCTGAAGATCCACAGAAGATTACAAGTCCAATAAAAATAATTTTAGAAAAGGATAGTTTTGATATTGGAGAACC
This sequence comes from Candidatus Nanoarchaeia archaeon, assembly GCA_035288965.1. Taxonomy (GTDB): domain Archaea; phylum Nanobdellota; class Nanobdellia; order SCGC-AAA011-G17; family JAGVZF01; genus DATDYQ01. Next base: position 21,983 of record DATDYQ010000094.1, on the reverse strand, counting down.
AATAAAAATCAGTGTTTATAATGGAAGGATTTATCCAATAACATCAGTTTATTTAGTAGTCCCTAGCAGTGGTTTAGAATTTTATCAAATCGGAAAATATGATAGCAATAAACCAAAACAAGATTTTATTAATCTACGTAATCCAGATATAGGATATTTACCAGATATCAAAACATTAGAAATTAAAGGTGGAGAAACAAAAGAAATTGGAACTTGGAATCAAAAAGAATGGATTTGTGATTATGTAGATAATTGTGAAGAATCCCAGGTTTCTTCCGGAGAATATGTAATTAAAACAACAACATATAATTCAAATAAAATAGATCCAGATAATTATTTAGGTGCAGTAATCAGGGTAAAGATAGGATTATCAAAAGATGAAAATGGAAACCCAATAAATGAGGGTATAAAAGAAGAAAACTTGAATATATTTGAAAAAATAATTAACTGGTTTAAATCTTTATTCTCACAGAAAGAAATTGATATAAAATAAAATGGCAAAACACGAAACATTCATTATGGTTTCATTAGAAGAAGAGAAAGCTAAAAAACTAGCTGAAGTTATTAGCAATAACACTTCTAGAAAGATTCTTGATCATCTGGCTAAAAAAGAAGCATCAGAATCAGAACTAGCAAAAGAACTTTCTCTTCCAATATCTACTGTCCATTATAATATTCAATTATTGCTTAAAACAAACTTAGTTCAATCAAAAGAATTTACTTGGAGTGATAAAGGAAAAGAAATTAATATATACACATTATCTAAAAAGTATATAATTATTGCTCCTTCAGGAACAAAAGTAAAAGAATCATTCAAAAACATCTTACCAGCTACATTAATCACATTTGCAATAGCAGGTTTAATACAACTTTATTATAAAACTCAATTTAAAGAATTTGATTCAATATCAGCTCCAGCTGCAGAAAGTGCATTAACAAAGACAGCAATGGTCACAAATACAATTCCAAACTATGCTTTATGGTTTTTACTTGGTAGTTTATCAATAATAATTATTTACTTAATCCATTCTATACTAAAAAATAAGTAATTAAATAACATAAAACTTAATAAATGAACTCTTTATCTAAAAATTAATGTTTAAATCATTTACAGACCTAAATCAGTTTAAAGAGGAATTTCTAAAGCTAAAAATAGAGATAGACATAGATTCTTTAATTCAATTAGACACAATGTTCTTTGAAAGATATGATAGTGTTACGATAATCAGCATAAAAGATTACTCTGAAAATCCAAATAATATTCTAGTTTTATCAAAAAAACTTATTCTTCTTTATTCAACAAATAAATTTCCAGATGCAATGAAAAGAGAATTTAAAGAAGAGATTAAGCAACAATATGGAGAATCAACAGTAACAACATTATTTTTGTTACGTGATTTATTAAAAAACTATCATAACCATTTTGAAAAAACAAGAAATTTGCTTGATCAACTAGATGAACATCCAAATGAAGATAAGATAGAAGAAGTTGGAAAAACTCTAAGAAAGTTAACAGATAGAATGGAAGAATTAGTAAGATTAATAATGACATTAAAAGAAAGACAAATAAAAGAATTTGACACCTCATTAATAGCATTTGATTATGATGTCTTAACAGCAGAAGCTCGTTATTGGTTAGAAAGATGTCGTTCTCATGTTTACAGAATCGCTTCTTTACGTTATAAATCAGAAATGCAGTCTTCTCGTGAATTAAATACAATTATGAAGAGATTGACTGTGATAATGACATTTTTAACAATAGTAAGTATTGTATTAACAGTTCCAGGAACTATCGGAGCAATATTTGGAATTCCTGCTTTATCAAATAAATATTTTGAACCACATATAGGTTTTTTAGTTGTAACATTAATTGTAGCAACATTATTAAGCATCGTGTTTGGTTATTTATACTGGAAGAACTTAAAACTTTCATAACTCCTTTTTTATTTCATCTAAAAATCTCTTTATTGTTTTTTCTAAATGTTCGGGTTGGGTTTTTAATATTTTAGCAGCTTCTTTTATAACATCACCTTTAAACTTTTTATTAGAACTTAACTTGAATATTTCTTTCTTGCCTTTTTTGACAATATCTTTCCATTTATCGAACAATTCTTCAACTCTTCCTGGAATTTCTTCTATGGTTGAATCTAATAATCCCGCTATTTTTTCAGCTAACTCTTCATCTTTTCCTTTTACTTGTTTACTTCTCTTTCCAGCAACAAATTCTATTCTAACAATTCCATCTTGTATCTTGCTTGTTTTTATTACCTTTATATTTTCAACTTCATTTGTATTATCAGCATGAGTCCCACCACAAGCTTCAACATCAAAATTATTTATATTAACAATTCTTAAATATTTTCCGGGAGCAACTCCACCTTGATAGATTGTAACTCCATATTTCTTTTCAGCTTCATTTCTTAACATAAATGATTTTTTTATTGTAATCTTGCTATCAATTATATAATTAGCATAGTCTTCTATTTTCTTAACTTGTTCTTCTGTCAAATTTTCATAATGAGTAATATCTAATCTTGCCTTATCAATATCCTTACTAGCGCCATGTTGCCATATATGATTTCCTAGAATTTTTCTTGCAGCTCCATTTAAAATATGAGTTCCAGTATGATGCTGCATTAATTGCATTCTTCTTGCTAAATTAATTTTTCCATCAACTTTATCATTAACTTTAAACTTCGGCTTATTTTTCATTACATGAATTATTATCTTTCCTTGTTTAATTACATCAACCACTTCATTATCATCTAATGTTCCAATATCATGTAATTGTCCTCCTGATGTGGCATAGAATAAAGTTTGATCTAAAATAATATTATTTCCAATTATCTTTATAACCTTTCCTTCAAATTGAACTCTTTTCTCATCATCGTAAAATAAAAGTTTCGTTTCTTTAACATCATCTAAATCTAATTTGCTTTCTTTTATTGTAGCTGTCTTATTTTCTACATTTTCATGCCTTTCAGAAATTAGGGCATAAAAATTATCTGGAATTTTAACTTCTTTTCCTAATTTTTCAGCTTCTTCTTTGATTAATTCAGGATTAATTCCTTGACTGTCATATAATTCTATTAATTTATTTTCATCTAACCTAGTTCCAGCTATTTTTATAACAATTTGTTTGCTTCTTTCTTTATTTTCTTTAAATCTTTTCTTCTCATAATCTAGAATTTTATTAACATCATTAACATTTTCTTTTAATTCAGGAAACAATTTCTTTAATTCATCAGCATGCCAATTTACAATCTCATTTATATCCAATGGAAACTGATATTTATCAATGAAATTTAACATTCTTCTGTAAATCATTCTTAAATTATATCCACCTCCAGTATTGCTCGGCAAACCTCCATCATTCACAGCAACTAATAAAGCTCTTGAATGTTCAGCTATAGAATACAAAGCAGCTAAAGGCAATATCTTTTCCTTTAAACTATCAGTTGTTTCATTAACATTATTTGCAACAAACTTCCATGCTTTATTTATATCTTCAACCTCATCCAAATTTAAATAACTAGAATAAGGCAAAAATTTCTTCATTAACTCATTATCAACTTTAATATTTGTTACTTTATACAGTTTTTTCATAACATCTGGGAATGTAGCATCATAATTGGTACTTGTTCCTTGAGTAAACCAAGCAGCTCTTTCCTGTCCTTCACCCATATCCAAAACTTTTATATTTAATTCTTTACTTCCAGTTGGAGTTTGCTCATATTCCATATAAACCTGATTTCCAATTTCTAATCCTCTAGAAAAGAATTCTATACAACTTCCAAAATTTCCTCCACCTGCCCAGGCATCTTCATGAAAAGTTAATTCATCTTTATTAATTCCCAACCCTTTATCAATCCAATGATAAATTTGTTTAAAATATTGTTCTTTATCGTAGTATTTGGGTTTAACAAAAGCATGTTGTCCCATCATAACAAATCCAACATTATGTCCTGTAATTCCAACATTATCAACATCTCCAAATCTCAAGCAAAATTGAGGTATTACTAATGGGTTAGCTGGCGGATCAACTTCTCCTGAAACAACGTAAGGCTGAAAAGCAGCTATGCTTGCTATAGTAAAATTGGTTGTTGGATTCCACCTTGCTACTACAGGATATCTTTTAATTTCTGTATAATTAAAATCTTTAAATATTTTAGCAAATTTCTTCCAAACTTCAGTATAACCTAATTTATTTTTAGCTGGACTATTTCCTATAAATCTAAATCCGCCACTACATTCAGGATTCTCACAAAAATCTCTTTCTATTGTACTCCAAAAATTGGTATTACATCTTTTACATTGTCTTCTTGTAAATCCATATTCTTCCAAAGTTTTGATAGGATAAAATTTCTTAAAATTCTTGCTAGTTTCTACTTTAAACTTTTTCTTTAACTCTTTATCTGAAAGCATAAAACTTTAGAATTAACTATATTATTAAAACTTTCTAATCTATATTTAACCAAATTTCTTCATAATATGCTCATGAGAAACAAATCTCTTTTTCATAACATTTCTAGCTTCTTCTAATTTCCTTTTAGTTTTTTTATTTATTAATTTTAAAGCTAAACTTATTTTAGAATGTTATATTCCCAACCTATTCAACCTATTCTGTAAATCTCTAAGTTCAACATCTAACTTATCTTCTTGTGTACTGGGTTTTCTAGTTATCTTTAAAGGTTTTTCAACATCTTCTTTTATCACTTTAACCTTCATCCCTTTATTTCTTATTCTTTTAATCTCTTCTTCTTTCTTTAACTCTTCCTCTACTTTTTTAACATAAGGAAAATTCTCTTTTCTTAATTCATTTACCAATCCATTTATCTCAGTCATTCTTTCAGAAAAAGCTTTTATCATCTCTTCCTTTTGTTTTGTAATGTTCTTATAAGCTTCATAATCTCTTAATAACTTTGTATCATCTAAAGCAATCTTTAATAATTCTTTTCTAACCTCTAAAGAATCATAAAGTTTGACAAAAGCAAATGTTTCTTCTTCTTTCTTAACAATTTTCTTCTTCATTTTATTCGCCAAATAACTTTCTGTCAATATACAATATCTTCTCTTTCATTCTTTCTAAATCACTTTTCCAGTTCTCTAGTTCTCTGTCTTCCTCTCTTCTCAAATTAGAAATCTCATTTAATATCTTTTCAGTCTCTCTTAATCTAGCTTTTATTATATCCAAGGTATGTATAGCATCTTTGTAATCATCTAATTTAATAAAAATAGGTCTTCCTTCTTCTTGTTGCATCGGTCTCTGCATTTGGAAATCTTCATGCTCTTCCATTGGCATTTCCATTCTAGGCATCTCTTTCCTCATTGGCATTTCCATTCCTTTTGGAATAAAATCTTCTGCTCTTGGTGGTTCAACTATTGGTGTATTATAAGAATCATTGTAAGCATCTATCTCCTTACTTTCATATTCAGGAAATTCAGGAAACTTAAAATCATCATCTGTTTTTGCACTGCTAAAATCAGGTAAATCAGCTAATTCATGTTCATTTTTCTGTTCTTTCATCTCTTTAGGTTTTTTCTTTCCGAAGAATCCCATCATATCACCTCAATTAAATTATCTTAAGTTTTGTTATTAAACCTTTCTTATTATTTGTATGTAGTAAAATAGATAGATTGAGAAATAGCAGTTCAAAAACAAAAGATTTTTAAATTCTTTCATTAATAACTTTCTTCTACAAGATGGAACAAAAGAAGCCAAAGGAAGATAATTCATTAAGAGACCTTCTAAAAGAGACAAATAATGAAGATTCAGGAAAACTTGTTAATTATATTCAAGGAAAGTTAAACGTTTCTGAATTCAAGATAGCTGAAAAGCTTGGTTTATCTGTAAATCAAGTAAGAAATATGTTATACAAACTTCATGAATATAACCTAGTTTCATCTGTAAGAAAAAAAGACAAGAAAAAAGGATGGTATGTTTATTACTGGTCTTTTAATAATAATGAAGCAAGAATAGTATTAAAAAACATTAAGAAAACAATCTTGGAAAATCTAAGAAAAAAACTAGAAACAGAACAAATTGCCAACTATTTTGTCTGTCCAAATGGAGATATTAAACTATCTTTCGAAGAAGCTTTGGAATATAATTTTAAATGTTTTGAATGTGGTAAATTGCTAGTTCAGGAAGATAATAAAAAAGATATTGCTAATATCAAAAAAAGAATTTTAGAACTTGAACAAGATCTTGGAGTTTCTTCATCCAGCTAAAACTTTCCATAGTCCATAAAATACTTTAAATCCATCTAATGGTGGTATTGGAATCATATTAAAAATAAACAAAACTAAATTAATATGCTTAGTTAATCCCCAAAATATAATCTCTTTCTGTTTCAACTTTCTTTTTAACATAAAAAATGCAATTAAAAATAAAGCTAGATTAGTTCCAGGACCAGCAAAACTTATCAATGAACTTTGCAAGTTTGTTACATTTCCGCTTATTTCTACAAAGGCAGGAGCTAATATTAAGAATGGAGCATTAACTAATTTTAATATTATTCCCAGTCCAAGCCCAAACCAATAAGCTTTGAAAACAGCTTGTAATCCAAAAGATAGTGCTATTATCTTATGCATTAATTCATGTAAAATAACTCCCGGCGCAGCAACTAAAATTGCAAACTTAAAATCTTCCCAAAAACTATATTTTTCATAATTAAGCAAAGGATCTTTAACTTTCTTAGGCACTACAAACCTTCCTGAGAAAATATATCCAACTGCTATTGTCATAACAATTAAATTGAATATTTCATTTATGCTTAAAAATGCCATAATTTAAAAGTTTATTAATAATATAAAAGAGTTTCTATCCTTCTTTGCTAAAATTCTATCTAAAATCTCGTACATAAATTCAGTATAATAGTTAAATATTTAAAGTTGATTATTTTTAAATTAAAAAATAAATTTTAAAAAAGAGGAAGTTAATATAAAATATTTTGAGAGAAATATAAAACTAAATTATATTATCGGCAGTTTGATGTGGGGAAGATTTTTTATTCCAGTTCTTGCTTTATTTTATATTGCATCTCAAGTTAACCTAGAGCAATTTACAATAATAATGGCAGTTTTTGCTTTTTCTACATTCATTTTAGAAATACCTACTGGAGTTATTGCAGATCTGCTTGGCAAGAAAAAAGCTCTTTTAATATCTAGATTTTTATATGTAATCGAAATCATATTAATCGCTTTCTTTAATGGCTTCTGGGTTTTCTTGATCGCAAAAATAATAAGTGGTATTGGGGTTAGTTTTAGTTCAGGAACAAATCAAGCTTTATTGTATGATTCTTTGAAAAAGCTTAATAGAGAAGAAGAGCATAAAAAAATATCTGGAAAAGCTAATTTTATCTCTAAAATTTCTATGGCATTTGTATTTATAATAGGTGCCTATCTGTTTAGTATAAACTCAAAATTACCAGCTATTGCTTCATTACCATTAATAACTTTAGGATTTTTACTTACATTCTTTATTAAAGAACCATATATTTCAAAGAAAAAATTAAATTGGAAAAATTCTTGGTTACATTTAAAAAGAGGACTAAGATATTTCACAAAAAATAGATATCTAAAATATTTTGCGGCCTTTACATTAGTCATTGGTGCAACTATCTCAATGATACTTTCTCTTTCTTCAGCATATTTTGAGATTATCATCATCCCAATTTATTTAATAGGTATAATATCCTTTGTTTCAAATTTACTATCTGCATATACTGCAAAAAAAGCATATTTTTTTGAAGAAAAAATTCAAGAAAAGAATTCTTTATTTTTAATACTAATCATCACTTTCATCTCCATTTTAGGTATGTCTTTTGCTATTCCACATTATGGTTTAATATTCTTTCTACTTATACCATTTGTTGCAGGATTTTATGAAGTTATTTTAGGAGATTATGTTAATAGACATGCTGAAACATCCCATAGAGCAACAATGCTATCTATAAATAACATGTTTGACAATATCGGAATAACAATATTATTTCCATTGTTGGGATATTTAACAAAATCCCGCAATATGCAATTTTCATTATTCTTTTTTAGTTTATTTTTGTTTTTGAGCGGTTTGTTATTGGTGGTGTTCTACAAAACTAAAAAAAATGTAAATAATAAAATATAAACTAACAATAAAAACTTTCTAATTTCAACATTATTTTCAATAAAAACACCCATTTTACCTATTTCTACATAATAAGTATAAAATTCTACAAAATAGTTAAATTTATAAATAATATGTTTACATAGTAAGTATTAAATTATGGCTAAAAAAGAGGAAAAGCTAAAAAAGACAGATTTAGCTAGCCAAATATTTCCAAAAAATACAGATATTGTCAACTTATTCTTTGAACATCTACAAGAATTTCATAAGCTTAGTAAAGAAGACATACAAAGAAGATTAGAAAAGAATATTATTCCCTTTTCAATATTAAATAACAAAAAACTTTCTACCTTAGAAATTGTTGTTAAATACCTTAAAGAAAATAAATCATTAACATATCATCAAATAGCTTTAATCTTAAAACGTAACGACAGAACTATCTGGACAACATATAAAAAAGCTTCTAAAAAACTTAAAGAAAAATTATCTAAGCTTGAAGGTATAGAAATTCCAATCGAAATTTTCTCAAATAGAAAACTAAGCCCATTAGAATCATTAGTTCATTATCTAAAAGATTCTTTGCAAATTTCTCTTTCATCAATAGCTTCTCAACTTTCACTTTCAAACTCAACCATCTGGACAGTTTATTCGAGGATTAAGAAAAAACTATGAAACATAAAAGATATTCACAAAGAGAACACTTTAACAAGAAAGGAGCATCTCCATTAATTGCATCTGTATTACTTATAGGGTTTGCAATAATGACTGCAATAATCGTAATTACATATTCCAATCAACAAACATTAAACATACAAAAATCAACTGAAAACATAATCTCAAGCTCAGTTCCAATTAACTTTGAAATAAAAGAAGTAACATCTATTGACTTACAAAGAATTAAATTATTAATACAAAGTAATTCACAAACTCCGATTAATTCATTTATTATTAGATTATATGGAGATAAAGGAACTCAATCAACTAATATTAATGGAGTTAATCCACTAGAAACATCATTCATAGAAACAACCTATAATTACAATTTAGTTGGTAATCTAAATAAAATAGAATTAATACCACAAACAATAGATGGAAAAGATACATTTACACATGATGTAAGTTTATCAACAACAAATGAAATAACTCAAGAAGTTGCTCCTGAATGTAACCAAGATTTAGATAATAATGGAATCCCAGATTGTATACCTCAAGAAATAATATCTCCATCAGCCTGTCAAATAACAAATGTTTCATGGTCAGATTCATCTGTACTAAATTCATCTTACGTTGATTTAGTAATAGAAAGCAATAATTGTAATAACTTAGAATTCCCAATAACATATGAAGAAGTTGACACTTTAACACCAAACGACATAGTTCCTGAAATAAATCTTCCACAAAATATTACTTTGAAGAACAATAAAGCTAAGATAAAATGGAAAGCAATTTGGTTTAATGATGAAGATGGAAATGATAATAGTCCTGATTTAATATTCAAAGTAAATGGAATTTCATCTAATATTCTAGAAATAAAGAAAATAAATGCACCTTATTCAGGATTATGCCCAGAAGTTAAACCATTAGATAAAAGAGAAAAACAAAATATAGTGGAGATAGGAGAAGACTTTGAAAAAGTTAAATTAGATGATAAAAGAACAAAGGTAGTATTGCATCCAAATAATCCAAATGTAAAAGATATTAATGGAAACTATAAACAATTTGTAGATGTTGCAAATGTAACATACAAAGATTGTAAACTAGATATAGACTTTGAAAATAACAAATTAACTTTAATCCCACAATTAATATACAATAATACAATCTACACCCCAGATAACATCAACTTATTAGATGAAAATATATTATTTGATGTTTCAATAGATAAAACAGATTACTATAAATATTCAATATCAATAACAAATATTCCAGATAACATTAAGCAAGGAATACAAAATGTTAAATTGGTATTGCAGACAGATTTAGACTTAACTAAGGCAACATATGATAATGAAAATATTTACTTGCCAAATAATCTACAACTAGGATTCTCAGATTTAATCGTTTCAGGATTTACAATAAACATAGCTTCAGCTCAAGAGATAATAATAGAGAATGTAACAAATCTAAACAATATCTACCTAGACCCAACAATAACATTAACAAAAACACCAACAGATAATATTAATTATGATGTAACAGCAGATAAATTTACAGATTATGTTGGACCAACCTGTACACCATCAATAACATATTCATGTGATGTTGCAACATTATCACAACTAAAAGTAGGTTACGAAGCTGGAATAAACTGCTTTAGTGATCCATTTACCTTTACACCATTCCATGATAGAAGAGCATTCCAAGAATATAAAACAACACCTATTCCAGTAAATGCAAAGATAGAAAATACAAATTTCAAATTTATTCCAATAACAACAGCAAGTTATTCAACATCATCATTCAGCTTCATGAAATTCGGAAGTTCAAGCGCATTAAACAGTTATTCATGCACATCGTCGTCTGGATTATGGTCAAAAATAACATCTTCAACAACATACGCCTCAACAACTGGAATAGATACAGCTCCTCAAAAAACAATAGATCTTGGAACTCAAGCAGATACAGATTTACAAAATGATTTATCAAATGGAAGATTTATTCTTGGAGTGAAGAGAACAGGAAGTGTTCAAGATAGATTTACTTATGGAAGCGAAGAATCTGGAATGTCTTCTCATGTTGTAGAAGTGTTATACTCAAAAGATCTTCCAAAATGGAGTAATCCAAGAACAAACACATCAATAATCTGTCCTGGAGATTTAGTAGAATTTAGAATGGATTGGACTGAAGATGTTGATCTAAATAATTATACATTTACAATTGACTTAAATGCAGATAATAACTTTATCAATAGTTCAGGAATTACCACTGGTTTAGGTTGGGATGGTTCAGCAGACACATTCGGAACAAGCTTAAATATATCAAGAGTAACTGCAACATTTGGATCAAATGTTTCATGGCAGTTTATTGCATGTGATTCAGGAGAATGTAACAAAACAGGAACTTCTAATATAATAAATCAATTAGATTCATTTAAAGTTGCAACTCCTGCAGAATGCGATCCATGTCATGTTCCTCCTGATACTGATTTAATAATACCTCAAGGAAGAGAGGTAACTTGCCAATATACAAATATAGATATCGCAGGCATCACAGCAGGAAAGAATTTAACTGTAAATGGAAGGTTAATATTGAACCATGTAAATTTAACATTAGACACAGATATAGGAAATTTCGAAACAGAAATAAAAGTAAATGATACAGGAGCATTAATAATCAATAACTCAAACATCTCAGCATTAAAGATCCTAGAACCAATAAACTTTTACATATTTAATGTAAGACCAAAAGCTAACTTCACTTTAGAAAATAGTTTTGTATCAGATTATGGGGGTGGAGCAAATACAAATCTTCCAGTTACAAGAGGATTATTCATAAGTGCAAACAACACAATCATAAGAGGAAATCTATTATACCCTGGACTTAAACAACAAGCATTACAAGTTTCATCATATGGAATTTACTATAATCAATCATCAAACAATATTTTAGAGAATAACACAATAATTGCAACATGGACAATAAATAATCTTAGAGTGATATATGGATTATACTTTACAGATTCTTATAATAACACAATTAATAATAATGAAATAAATACTACGCAATATTCTTCGGGAGGGGATGCAATTGAAATACTTGAAACAATAGTAAATAAAGATTCAAAACTTGGATTTAATATTTCTAATAATAGAATAACAACAAATGCAAATAATTACTTTGTTGGTGCTGCGGGTATGGGTATTGTATTGGCTGGATCAGGAAGACTACATTACAACTTTATATCAAATAACACAATAAATATCAAAGCCGCAGCAGGAGGAAATGGAATACAACTAGTAACCTCAGAAAATAATACTTTAATTGATAATAAGATTACAATATTAAAACTAAACTCAAATGGATTATTATTATTATCTGAAAGTCATGGAAATACATTAATTAATAGTAATATAACAACATATGATACAAATAGCCATTCAATAAACATTAACAGTGCAAAGAATCTTACAGCAATAAATAGCAGAATAGAATCAAAGCAATCTCAAGAACTTAACATCAATACAGGCAGCATATTATTCATTAATACAACATTTGATAAAACTAAAGCCCCCACATTAGCATTTGATTCATTCTTTGAAGACAGATGGTTCTTATATGTAACAATATTAGATTCTTCTCTTGTTCCAGTTCAAAACGCAAATGTAATAATTAATGATAGCTTCAATAACATAGTATTTAATGGAATAACAGATGTAAATGGAAAAATACCAATATTAAACTTATCAGAATTTAAATATACTGGAGGAGCATCAACAATTAAAGAAGCATTCCCTAACTACACAATAAAAGCATTCTTAGGAAATAGCAGAGCACAAAAAGTAACTAACCTAACAAATAGCACATTTATCACAGTAATACTACCTCCAGATAAATGTAATCCATCAGGAGATTGGCTGATATTAGCGTCAGAAGAAGTTTACTGTGAGAATACGGTTATCAATCTAAACGGAAATTTAACAATAAACGGAAATTTAACATTAAACAACATCACATTAATAATAAATGATGCTACACAAAAGAAATACATCTATGTAGATAGTTCTTCATTAGCTAAATTAATAATAAATTCTTCAAAAATAAATACAACAACAGAAACAAACTATTATGGATTCTTTGCAAATAAGAATAATGCTAATTCATATGGAAGCTCTAATTTATCAATAACATATTCAAACATTACAGATTATGGAAATGCAGGTCCACTTGGATTAGAGCGTGGATTGTTAATAAGATCTCAAGGAGCTATAATAAAACATAGTTCATTCACACCAAAAGAACAATTTGCTTATGGACTTAATTTAGCAAATGGAACAAAAATGTTAATTGATAATAGCACTGTTCTTATTGATAACTTCAGGGGCATTGGAATATGGATGCAAGAAACAGGAAGCAATGTAATAAACAACTCTTTAATCTATGTAAAACAACAAGGAGGTGTAGGTATACAACTCACATCAGGAGCAGCTTCGAATCAGATACTTAATAGTAATATCACCAACTTTGGAAGCACAGGAGGAATACAAAATGGAGTACAAATACAAAGTGAACAAAATATATTAAAGAATGATGTAATAACAACTAGAGGCACTGGTCCTGATTATTCAGCAGCCATATTTATCACATCAGTTGGAGATCAAAACAAAATAATAGATTCCAAATTAAAAGCAGATAATGATTATGATATTTCAGCAGCAAATAATAGAACAAATTACTTTATCAATACAACATTTGAAAGATTTGATAAGCCAGACATTAATATTCCTATAACTCCAAGCAGTGAAAATGGAACAATAATAACACAATGGTATATAGATGTTTATGTTAATGATAGCACCGCTCCGATAGATACCCCAATACAAGGCGCAACAGTTACAGCAATCAACAGAACATTAAACCAAGTATTTACAGATATTACAAATATAAATGGAAGAATTACACAAAAAATATTAACTGAATTTGTAATGAATTCAACATTAACAAATTATCCATCAAACTACACTATCGGAGCTGTTTACTTAAACAAAGCAGCAGGAAAAGAAGTAAATATAACAGACAATAAATTTGTTGTATTAGAACTTCATCCAGTTAATATTCCAGATGTAGATAAAGTATTTATAACAAACGACGGAACATTAAGAGATTGTACATCATTTAGTTGTTCAATAATTCCAGTAAGTCATGATAATGTAAATAATCTTAATGTAATTGTTTCAACAACAGATGTAGATCAAGCATGTGATCTAGCAACACAAAATGGAACAATATACTTCTGCTTAAATGCTCCAGGCCCAAGCAGTTGTATCGAACCTATTGCAGATTTCAAATTAAAACTAGATAAGGTTACACATTCTGGAAATAATTGTAACTTTACATTTAGCTCACTAAGAGGTCCAGCTGGAACAATGCCATTCTACATTGCTCCAGGAACATATTCTTATACAGTCAATATTACAGAATTAGAAACCCAACGAAATCCAGATATAGAAAGAGAAGGTGCTTGGGAATACATGCAATTAGTTTCAGTCGGATTAATAAATGATATTAAACAAGAAACTTCAATACTCCAACTTGGAACAAACCCAAATACATTAAATCAATTTAATCCAGGAACAACAAGATACAGGATAGAAAACTGGGGTAACGAAATACTGGATATACAATGGAGTACGGGAACATTCAGCTTAGTCGGAGGATTGCCTCAAGATCCAACATGGACTCCAGATGATGCAACAAACAAATTACAAATCGATGATGATAATCAACAACCAGATTTATTCCCTGGAGATAATTTAACCAATGTTAATTTAATTAACACTCCAAGATTATTTATTTATCCAACAGGATTAAAAAGATGTATAAGGGCAACATGCGAAAGCCAAGAAGGAAGAGAAGTATTACCAATCTACTTCCATATCATACCACCTTTAGGATTGAAAACAGGCATCTATGAATCACAGATTACATACATAACATCAATAAAACCATAATCTTAAGAAAAGAAAACTTTATATATTAAGAAGAAATTTAAAATATAAGTTAAAAAAGAGGAAGGTTACATGAATAAAAAAATATTTTTAATTTCACAGATAATTTTCATTTCAATTCTAATTATTTTTTTATCTATAAATGTTAAATCACAAACAGCAGTAACAGGAACTTTCACAACACAAAACACTCGTCCAGGTACTCCTATAGATATGATGATACAACAACATTCTTTAAATTCTTCAGACCCAGTTAATCCAAATAGCAAAATAGATTTTGATCATGCAGATTATGATAACTTATTCCAAACAAATCCAGATGATACTCTCGGCATGGACACCCATATGGTTTATAATTCTTCAGCACCAACAGGTGGAACATTACTTTGGTGGAACGCAAGTGTTGATCCAGAAAGCAATGCAGTAGAAACTTTGTTATGTATTGGAACAGATGAATCAGTAGGAACAGGAATAGCAGATCCAGCATTCACTCCAGATTCACTTCCTGCAACAATCGCAGCAAGATGTGATATAGTCAATAAATTTGTAAGAGGTAATGGTATTGCTGTTACAGCTGGAAGTTCAAATCCAAGAGCATCCAAATATCAATTTGCTTCTCTTGCTTCTGAAAATAAATTCTATTATGGATTGGGTGGAACAACACCAAATACATTTGGCATTAAGATGTACGGTCATGAACTTTCAACTCCTGATGATTTCATAAGTCTAACTGGTTATTTTGCATCAGTAACATTACTAAATTCAAAACCATATAGACCATATAATTTTACAACTCAAGATTTAGTTTTAGGAAATATGAATAATCAAAATCTTAACTTCACACATTCTCCAGTTCCAATTATAGCATGGAATCTAACAGGAATTGATACTGGAACAATAGGAGAACATTCAGACTTCGATCCGGATAATGGAACTTGGGCAGATCATTTCCCAAGGGATGTTGTTACATTTCGTATAAAAATCAATAGAACAGAATCACCTGATCTAAGCTATCTAATTGCTAGGAAAGATGACACAATGGTATATAATGATACCCCATGGACCCCTATAGCAGCTCTTGATTGGCCATCTTCAACTAAACTTGGAGCAGATGGATATGCTATGACAAATTATAGTTTTGAAATAGAAGCTCGTGATTATGTTGCATCAAATGTACTTAATAACACAGGATGGTTTTCACTTTATGATTTTATCCCCATTGTAAAACAAGTAGATATGTCAGATACAGATAGCGATCCTGGAGCAGGAATTACAATTGTCCCTCATCTTTGTGATACAAGAATAGCAGGTCCAATTGTCGGTCCATGTAGAATAACAGCAGTAAGAAAAGATAATGTTCAAAAATTGAATTTTACAATTGTAACATTTGATAAAGATAATGATTGTCAAGTTCCAAGTCAAGGTTTATTATCTCATAGTCCCTCACCACCACTGAAAAATTTCAGCGCTACTTTAAATTTATGTAATTATACAACTTCAGGTCCTGCATCATGCTCTTCAGCATCAGCATCTTTCATGTATAAAGCAAGCAAGCTTAACACAAATGGTAGTTTAACAACAGGAGCTTCAGAATGTAATTTCACATTGTTTATATCTCCAATATTAGACACCGCAGATCAACCAAATATAAACTTAAAAGGAACTCCACCATTCTATGTAAGGGTAGCAGATCCAACAAATTTTCCACCAACAACAGAATTTTTCTTATGGGCAAATGTTACAAGTCATTCAGGATTATTAAGACCTGGAACAGGAGGAACTCCACCACCAGCAAACCCAGAATTTAAATGGCAATATTCAGGGGTAACAGCAGCAGATCTTGAAACTAGAAGTTATCTATTAGTAGGATTAGTAACTAACAAGATTAAGCTAGGTGGATCAGGAAGTATTGTGCTAAATTCATGGAACATAGGAACAACTCTCGATGATGAATACAATCTATCAAACTATGGAAATCTTGTTTTAGATGTAAGATGGAGCTCAACAAATCCAACATGTACAACTCCAGGAACATGCGGTGTACAACAATGGGATTTAGCATCATCATTTATTGCAGGAGATACAGGAAATAATTTAGATATAGATGATGATAATTTAGTAAGCACACCTTCAGTAGAACCCCCAGTATCTTCTACAACAGGAAGATTAACACCAGTAGAACTCTTAAATCTTCCAACTACCGCATTATTTAGACCAATAACTGGTTCAGTTGCAGGATTATGGAGATGTGTAGGAGCGAGAGCATCACCACCAACATGTATTAATCCATCAACAGGAGCAGCTGTACTTTCAACATTCTGGCCAATAAGACCAATAAACGGTTTAAGTCCAGGAACATATGAATCACAAATACAATATGATCTTACACCAATAGCATCGCAACCAACAGCCTTAACATAAGGAGAAAAAATGAAAAACATATTAAAAATCGCATTCGGAATTTTTCTTATCTTATTATTAATTAAATCTTCATTTGCTTTAGTTGGAGTAGCAATAACAACACC
This sequence comes from Candidatus Nanoarchaeia archaeon, assembly GCA_035288965.1. GTDB lineage: Archaea > Nanobdellota > Nanobdellia > SCGC-AAA011-G17 > JAGVZF01 > DATDYQ01. The sequence continues at coordinate 4,683 of DATDYQ010000094.1, read as the reverse complement.
AGAATTACAACTTGTTCCAGGCGAACAAGCAAGATGGGGAATTGAAATACAAACTGTCGGATTACAAGATCCTTTATTATGCACCATTGATATTCATAAAACAACACCTTTAGAAGTTACTCTCGATACACCATCCCCTATAAGGGTTCCAGCTAATGAAAGATTTCCTGTCTATGCTGCAATTTCCGTTCCAAAAAATACACCTAATGGAAAGTATACCGAAACATTTGATGTATCATGCGCTTCTCTTGGAGAAACATCAGGTTCAGGATCATCAGTTAAAGAAAAACATTCTAACCTTCCAATAAAATATGAAGTAGTTTCTTCATTTACTAGACCAAATTATACTGTTCCAGAAAAACCTAAAACACCACCTGCTCCAGAAGTTGTTTTAGCAGTAATTGTTGTATTTGCAATCCTATTGATAATAATGTTTACTTACTTAAGAAAGCAGAAACCTAAGAAAAAGAGATAAATTCATTTTTATGAAAATATTAACAATAGTAGTTTTATTATTAATATTTACTTCAATAGCAAGAGCTGAAAAAGTTACAGGTTATTTTTCTATATCTCAAGAAATTAAAATAGAAGATATAATTCAAGATAGTAATGCAATAGAATTTAATGTTATATCAGAACAACAATTGCCTGAATTAGAAGTTTATTTAACATATAATGATAATAAAGTTACTCCTAAATTGATTAAAACAGCAAAAAACACCAATACTTATTCTTATGAATTTGAAAATATTCCATCTAAAGTTACAATAAATATAAATTATTCAGATAAAGAAACAAAAGAGGACGTTCAACTTTTAAATTTAAGCCCAAAAAGAGAAAACAGCATAATTTCATTTTTTAAAACATTATTTTCTAAATTGTTTAAATAAGAAAGGTTTATAAATTTTATAATAATAAGTTTATTTAATGATAAAAAGAGGAATATTAATAATAATATTGATATTAGCAGTTTCTAGTGTTTTAGCTTATCGCAGTCCAGTTTCAGGAACATTTACAACTCAAGCAAATCCACCAAGATTAAACCACATTGATAATATAACCTATCATCTTTATCCAATAGGAATCCCATTAAATCAGCCAATAAATGCAACTGACCTAGATCTTCCATCAGACAATTTAATATTCTTCAGTAATTCTTCTTTACAGGAATTTCAAATATCAACTATAGGTTATGTTCCTCCTTCCCCACCAATAGAAGCTTTTTACCTTGGACAAATTTTTTTATTAACAACAAATAAATCACTCGCTGGAATCTATTTAATAAACATATCTGTTAAAGATCAATATGATTTCATGGATTCACAAATTATACAACTTAACATATCGTTAGATAATCTTCCTCCAAATATAACAGAATTTAACCCAAATGATACAAATATTGCCATGAACGAAGGAACAGGATTATTATTTAATATTACAGCTATTGATCCCAACTTAGACGTTTTAACATATCAATGGTTTTTTGATACTTTTCCCATTCCATTTGCAGAGTCTGATAATTTCTTTTATGTAGCAGATTTTAATTCAGCAGGCTATCATAATTTAACTGCCATAGTATATGATCCATACAATTTAGAAGATGAACAATCATGGAATCTTACAATAATTGATGTCCCTTCTGGTGGTAGCGGTGGAGGTGGCGGAGGAGGTGGCGGAGGAAATCCAGGATGTTTAAGTAATTGGAGTTGTTCTGAATGGAGTTTGTGTCCCGTTTATGAAATTCAAATAAGAACTTGCATTGATACAAAGAAATGTGATACTGAGCGTAATCATCCGCTAGAAAAAAGATCATGTGATTACAATCCACCAGCTACATGTAATGATGGACAACTAAATAATGGAGAAGTTTTAATTGATTGTGGTGGTCCATGTGGTCCATGTGCAACATGTTCAGATAAAATAAAAAACCAAGATGAAGAAGGCATCGATTGTGGTGGTTCATGTGCAAGACAATGTGGTTTGATTTACACTCCTGCATTATATCCTGTTTGTGGTGATGCAAAATGTGAAGGTGTTGATATATTATTCTGTCCAAACGAATGCAAATCAACATGGCCAATTATTATTATAATATTATTATTAATAGCATTCTATATTTTATACGGATCTAGAAAAGTAAAATATATTTTAGTAACAATTGCAAGATCAAAAGAAGAAAGGTCATTGCTTGAAAGAAAAAAAGCTCCTGCCATTATTGCATTAAATAGGTTAGAAACATTAAAAAAGATTATAACAAAAGAAAATACAGAAACCATAACAAAAAGATTTAACGAAACAGTAAAAGAATTCTTTTCAGCATATCTTAAGATAAAATATGCCTTTACTTATGATGAATTGATAAAAGAACTTAAAGAACAAGAAATTAATCTAACCTTACAAAGAAGAATTGGTTTTATATTTGAAAACATGACCAAATTTGAATATGGAAAATACAAGATAAAAGAGTCTGAAATAAAAACTTTAATTAAAAAAACAAAGAGAATAATAGATGATTTAGTTAGAATAGATGAAAAAAGAATACTAAAAGAAACAAAAGAAAACAAAGCCAACAAGAAATCAATAATCTCTTCAATAGAAAGTAAATTTGAAGAAGCAAAAACAATTCAAAAACAGCAAGAGATAATAAACAAGCAAATAATAAACATAAAATACTTAATATCAAAAAATAGAAAAGATGAAGCGAAAGATCAATACCTAACATTAAAAGAAATATATTCTAAACTTCCAACAAATCTTAAACAAAAATATAGAAAGAACATAGTTTTAATATATGAAAAAATTAAACCCTAAGGTAATGTTCTAAACTTAGTGTTTATTAAAAGCCATTCTATTAATAAAATTATTAATCCTAATATTAAAGAGTAAAACGTTAAATCTATGGTGTTTTTTCCTTCTTTTATTTCAGCAATTTCCTTATAAGCATTATCTAAACCTTCTTTATCAACTGCTCTAAAATATTTTCCATTAGTTCTTTCAGCAATAAACTTTAATCCTTCTTCATCTAATTTTGAAGTAACACTTTCATTATAATTCACAAAACTTCCACCTTCTAAGCTTCCAATTCCTATAGTATCAACTACAATATTATTTCCATTTAAATAACTAACACCTTCTTCTATACTAGCTCCAACATTACTTTGTCCATCCGTTAATAACACAATAATCTTACTTTTTTTATTATTTAATAACAAATTTCCAGAAGTTATCATAACATCCCCAATAGCAGTTCCACCAATTAAACTTATATCCATTGCTTTAATTTCATTTGTTACTCTTACCTTATCAATTGTAGGAACAGCATTTATTAAACTTGAACCAGAAAAACTAACTAATCCGATTTCAGTTCCCTGTGGTAAAACATCAACAAAATTGATAGCAGCTTCCTTTCCAGCTTCAAATCTATTTGGATTGTAATCTGTAGCCAACATACTTCCTGAACTATCTATGGCAATAATAAAAGTTCTATCAGTTACTTTTCCGATATATCCATAATTTATTCCAACAATAGCCATTATTATGAATAATATTGCAAATAATCTTAATATTAATAAGATTAAATTTTTAGATAATATTTTATAACCCATAAATCTTTCTATAGCTTCAAAATTTGCAAATTCTAAAGCCTTTTTTCTACTAAGTTTTAATGTAAAGAAATGTAATCCTACCATTACTGGAATTAACAATAAGAGCCATAAATATTCTGGATAAGTAAAAGTTAAGCTAATTCTGCCTCCCTCCTCTTCAAAATACTCAAGAAAGGTACAACAAAATCTTTATCTGTTCTTAAATCTAAAAAATCAGCATGATATCGAGTAAACACCCTTTTGACATATAACTTTTGTTCTAAAGCATATTTTTCATATTTATCTGCAATTTCATCAGGATCAACCATTATCTCGCGTTTAGAGAAAGGATCTTTAATCAAAACCTTTCCAACATTCCTTGGTAATACTTCATCTCTAGGATCATGAATCATAACACCCATTACATCAAACTTAGCACTTGCAACCTTAATACCTTCTTCCCAATCTTTTTCTAATCCAATAAAATCAGACACTATAACCATTATTCCCTTTTCCTTAGAGAAATTTATTATTTCTCGAATAGCTTTTCCCAAATTACAACCCCCACCATAATTGTTTGGATCAAGTAAATTTCTTAATATGACATAAAATTGATCTTGATTATTTGCAGGCAATACTTTTTTTATTACACTATCACTAAACATAAACAATCCTGCTTTATCTCCGGTAAATAATATTATATGGGAAAGGGCAGCAACAAATTCAGCTGCATATTCATTTTTTAGTTTTTCAGTACTTCCAAACACCATAGATGAACTAACATCAAATAAGATGTAAATATCTAAATCTCTTTCTTCTTTATATCTTTTTATTAAAGTTTTATTAGCTCTTACACTTGCTTTCCAATCTATCCTGCTTGCATCATCATCTTCATTATATTCTCTAAAATCTTCAAATTCTAATCCCTTACCCTTGAAAATTCTTCTATATCTTGACATTATTCTAGCTTCTGCTAATTTCTGTAATATTGCCTCCATCCTTTTTACTAAATGTTTTACATCGACATTTAATTCTCTCATGGTAAAGGTACTTTTGCTAAAATCTCAGAAATAATTTTATCTGTTTTTATCTCATCTGC
>DATDYQ010000093.1:0-2870 GCA_035288965.1 Candidatus Nanoarchaeia archaeon | reverse complement strand
GGCTGGTAGTGGAAAGACAACTTTAGCATTAATTATGGTTAAAGAATTGTTTAAAGAAGACTGGCAAGAAAATTTTCTGGAATTAAATGCTTCTGATGAAAGGGGAATTGATGTTGTAAGAGAAAAAGTTAAAGATTTTGCTAGAACTAAAGCAATGCATAATGTTCCTTTTAAAATAATATTACTGGATGAAGCTGATGCTTTAACAAGAGAAGCTCAGCAAGCATTAAGAAGAACTATGGAAAATTATAGTAATAATTGCAGATTTATTTTAAGCTGTAATTTTTCTTCTAAGATTATTGATCCCATACAATCAAGATGTACTGTTTTTAGATTTAAACCTTTAGATAAAAATGAAGTTAATGAAATAATTAAAGATATTGCAAAAAAAGAAAAATTAAGAATAGATGATAAAGCAATTGATGCTGTTTATGAAATTTCAAATGGAGATGGAAGAAGAATAGCAAATGTATTGCAAAGTTGTGCTGCTATTAGCAATAATATAACAGAAGATGTTGTTTATGAGATTGTTTCAGCTGCTGAACCTAAAGAAGTTAAATTAATATTAGAATTAGCTGTTAAAGGAGATTTTCAAAAATCTAGAAGTTTATTATTAGAAACAATGTTGAAGCATGGATTAAGTGGAATTGATATTATAAAGCAAATACAGAAAGAAATATGGAATTTAAATTTAAAAGATAATGAGAAGATAAATCTAGTTGATAAATGCGGTGAAATTGAGTTTAGAATGGTTGAGGGAAGTGATGAGTATTTACAGCTTGAATCATTATTGGCTAATTTTGTTAGAAAATGAATTTATTAAAAGAATATTCACCAAAAAAAGTAAGTGAAATAGAATCAAATAGAGAACAAGTTAGTAAAATAATAGAATTTATTAAAAATTTTAAAATACAGAAGAAAAAAGCTTTACTTATTTATGGGCCTACTGGAACAGGAAAGACTTCTCATGTTTATACTATAGCGAATGAATTAAATTTAGAAATTTTAGAATTAAATGCTTCGGATTTTAGAAATTCTGATTCAATAAAATCTATAGTTGGAAGTGCAAGCAAACAGCAAAGCTTGTTTTTTAAAAGCAAGATAATATTAATTGATGAAGTTGATGGAATATCAGGACAGCAAGACCGGGGAGGATTACAAGCTTTAATTGAAGTTATAGAAGAAAGTTCATTTCCGATAATAATAACCAGTAATGATATAGAAATAGAAAAATTGTCTTCGTTATTAAGAAAAGTTAATTTATTAGAATTTAAACCTGTTGAAAATAAAACAATCTATAAAATATTAAGAGATATTTGCGATAATGAGAAAATTAATTATGAAGAAAAAGATTTAGTTGAAATTTCTGAAAATATTAATGGTGATTTGAGAGCTGCAATGTTAGATTTAGATAATTTTGTAATTGGAAAAAATTTAATATTAAATGATTACGGAATAAGAAATGTAAAAGATAATGCATATAAAACGACTTTTAACTTATTTAATAATATAAATTTCTTGGATTCTTTAAACGATTTAGAAAATTCAGATGAAGATATAATTGATATGTCTAGGATGAAAGTTAGTCCAATCCTTTTTAACAATGAAAATTCTATAATTTATCTAGTTGAAGAAAATATTAAAGATTTAGATAAATTTGATATTTTATCTAAGGCGGATTTATTACATGGAAGAATTTACAAACAACAATATTGGAGATTATTAAATTATATTAATTATCATCTAGCTTATTCTTCTTTAAACCAGCCAATAATAAAAGTACGAAAAAGTTTTAGAAGTCCGAAAAACAATTTTAAACTTTGGCAGCTAATAAGTAAGAGAAGAAGCTCTATAGTTGAAAGATTAGCTAAACAATTTCATTGCTCTAAGGCTAAAATAAACAGGGATATTTATCCATTTTTAAAAGTTATGTTAAATGAAAAAATAGCAAATTATTTAAACTTAGATGAAGATGATTTAGCTTATATAAAAAAGTAGGTGATTAAGTGAAAAAAGGTCTAAAACTTTTAATATTATCAGATTTATTAATTTTAATGGGATTTGGTTTAATATCACCTATATTATCTATTTTTGTTAAAGATTCTTTGATTAATGGAAGTGCATTTGCTGCCGGACTTGCTGTTACTATATTCCTGATTACTAAGTCAATTTTGGAAATTCCTTTTGGTAAAATAGAGGATAAAACTTCAAAGAAATTTTTCTTAATTTTTGGATCATATTTAATTGCTATAGCCCCCTTAGGTTATTTTTTTATGACAAAGACAATACATCTTTATATTATTCAAGTTATTTATGGAATAGGAGCGGCAATGGCATTCCCTTCATTTACTGTCTTATTCTATAGATATATGGATAAGGGACATGAAGCTTTTGATTCTGGAGTTTATGGGACCATAGTTGGAATTGGGGCAGGAATAACAGCTTTTGTTGGTGGAGCTTTAGTTGAAAAGTTTTCATTTAAAACATTATTTTTAGCAACATTTATTATATGTGTGATAGGAGCTTCTATATTATTCTTAGTTGATGAGAAACATTTGAAGAAAAGATAACAGAGTTAATTTTTATATAAAAATAAATATGATTAGAAAAATATATTAATCCAAGCGTTTAGTATTGGTTGATGAAAGGATGTAAGTTTTGTGAAGTTGTTTCTTATCTTCTAGGAAAGAGATTGTTCATGTTCCTATTCAAAGAAAAATGGGAGTCTGTTCATAAAAAGAAATTAGAAAAATATATGCATAAGCTCGATCTTAAAATAGTTGGAGGATTAACAAAGAGGGGATGGACAGTACATGATATAGATGTAATGGGACCCCATAATCATGTTTTGATATTTCATCAAAGACTCA
>DATDYQ010000092.1:0-18513 GCA_035288965.1 Candidatus Nanoarchaeia archaeon | reverse complement strand
AATTATCTTGACATTACCTAGACTCTTAAATCCATCTATCTCACTTAATAATTGCATAAACGTCCTTTGCACCTCTCTTTCCCCAGACGTTCCGAGCTCAATTCTCTCGGCTGCGATAGCATCAAGTTCATCAATAAATATGATACTAGGAGCTTTCTCTTTTGCTAATTTAAATAAATCTTTAACTAATTTGGCTCCCTCTCCAATATATTTCTGAACTAATTCACTTCCAACAATCTCAATGAATGTAGCATTAGTAGAATTTGCAACAGCTTTAGCTAACTTTGTCTTTCCTGTTCCGCTTGGCCCATATAATAATATTCCTTTTGGTGGTTCAATTCCAATTTTCTTAAATAATTCTGGTTTTAATAATGGTAATTCAATAACTTCTTTTATTTCATTAATTTGTTCCTTTAACCCACCAATTTCCTCAAAAGTTTCTTTTGGTTTCTGAATTAATAAGAAATTCTCTACATCCATTCTTTTAGCTTCATCTAATCTTTGAACAATGCTTAAAGTTTTTTGTTCAGCTAACACCCTATCTCCAACTTTTATTTTTCCTATTAATTCACTTACAATATTAACATAAAACTTATTGCTATTAGCTAATCTTATTAATGCCTTATCATTTATTATTTTAACAACTTCACATACAACTAATGGTGGTTGTTTTAATCTTTCTAGCTCTGTTTTAAAAAATCCTATTGTTGTTCTTAAGGCTTGATTCTCTTCATTTAAATTATATTCTAATCTTTTTAAATCTTCTGAGAAATCTCTTGTTTGTACATCCATTACAACTTAGATATTAAATTTGCTTATAAACTTTTCTATTATTTATTATAATCAAAAATAATTTTAAATTAATAATCAGGAGAAGTTGTCTCTAATCTATTTAATTCTTTTCGTCTATTTATTATATTTAAGGCGTCATAAAACATATAAGATAAACAAATTAAAAGCATAGTTGACATTGCCTTTCCTGCCCATGTAAGATATTTAATTCCGGAATTATAACTTTCATTATATCTTCTAACTGGTTCTTCTTTTTCTATTTTTCCGATATCTGTTCTAATTTTATCTTTAGCTCTAATCAAAGCTAATTGATTATCTCCTCCAAAAACAATACTCAAGTCATTTTTAATTTTAGCAGGTTGATAAGGTAAGCTAGATTTAGTTAAAGAAGTAATTGTTATAGTTTCTAAAGAACTAAGTGTCTTTTTCATATCACGATATTTAGTTATAGATGGATCTCTTCTATGATCGTAGTGATTATAAAAATTAGTAACAGATATTGTCAATGCTGAAGCAGCAACAATCCCACTTAATGTAAGACCAGCAGTCCATGCTTTATTAGCTATTCTATTTCTATATTCATATTTTCTTTTTATTTGCTCTTTTTGCAATTCTAGATTATCTGCCATATTAAATTTGATTAACAGAGAAAATATTTAAATGTATCTATATCATTTCTTAAACGCTTTTCTTATCGGTTCAATAATCTCAACTAAATATCTACTTACATTATTTTTCAAATCACTAGGATGAATTTTACTCATTAAATATTCCTTCTCTAATTTATCATAATTATCAAACTTAATATTCCCACCAAACTTTTCATTTCTTTCAATTACAAATTCTTTAACTCTTGGAAATATTATCAATCTAGCAATAGAAAGTATAGCATTATTCTCAACACTTACAGGACAATAAGCATTATTTATTTTCTTTACAATATCTTCTTTCTTATCTCTTATTGATATCATGCTTTCAGGTTCACTTGAACTCATCTTTCCAGGTCCTTTCAAGCTTGGAATTAATGGTGTATGAATAAACAAAGGACTTTCATAATCTATTTCTTTAAATAATTCTAATCCTAAAGCATGAATCTTCCTTTGTTCTATTCCAGCTACAACAGCATCTAGTTTTAAAGCTTTAATATCTTCTATCTGCATAAATGGATAAATTACTTGGCTAACTTTTGCATTTTCTAAATCTCTTGCAACTTGCTGCATACTTCTCACAGCCCTATTAATTGTTGTATTCAAGCTCATTAATAATATATCATCTATGTATTTTAAATCTCTTTGAAACTTGCTTCCTAAAACAAATTCAGCATTCTTTAATCCAGCTGCTTTAAATCCATTTTGCCATATTTTAACTTGTTCATGAATAAACTTCCAATCTCCTTTTCTATTAAGCCATGTATGCCAATCAGCAAATAATATAACAACATGAAACCCAGTTTTCTGTAAATCTAATAATTTTGTTATTGTAACTAAATGTCCAAGATGAATCTCACCTGAAGTTTCATATCCACAATAAACCCTAGGATTTTTCTTTTTTAATAATTCTCTTATCTTCTCTTTATTTAATATCTCTTCAGTGTTCCTCTCAACTAATCTTATTTTTTCTACAATGTCCATAAAATTATCCATCTATCCTAAAATATAAACTTATCGCATTCCAAAAGATAGCTTTTTAAGTTTTTCTAATGTTTTAATATCATGAGTGGGTATAAAACTGAGCATGTTACAAAGAATGAAATTCCTATTCTTTATGATATCGCAAGAGTTGGTTTTATATCCCAGGTAGATAAAGAAGTGTTTTCTATAATTTTTAATGAAGACCCCGAAAATAAAAAAATGGTATATGGATATGTTGATCCTAGAATGCGTTTAGTGGTATTATTTGGTATGAAAACAATAGAGGAAAGGGTAAGTGAAATAGGTGAAGATATTAAAAAGGTAAGGCAAAATTATAGAATATTGGAAGAATGTTTAGAAGAACATTCCATTGAACACAATTATCACATAGATTTTACAACAAGACATAAATAAAATGAACAACAAAACTCTATTTAAAATTGCAATAACAACCTCTTTTATAGGCATTATATTACTCTTATTCTTATCTCAAAAAATAGATGCATCTTCTTATCAAATTTCAGATATTTCAACTAAAAATATAGATGAAAAGATAAAGATAAATGGTATTGCAACAAAGATAACAGAAAAACCAACTGTCACTTTTATTACCTTAAAAGATGATACTGGAACTATAACCGTTGTTGTATTTAATAAAGAAAAGTTTAATATAGGATCAGGAAATAGTGTACAAGTTTATGGAAAGATATCAGAATATAAAGGCCAGTTAGAAATAATAGCAGATTCAATTAAAAAAGTTTAAATAAACTACTACCTTATAAAAAACAATGAAAAAAGCTATATTGGTAACATTTTTTATGTTAACTATATTTATTGGTCTAATTTTTCTTAGTTCTGGTATTACTGGATTATATGCTTTAAATATCGGAAGATCTCAAAATGTAAATTATAGTTTTATTGTTCTCGGTTTATTATTCTTATATCTAACAATCTTTATTTATTCTAGAAATAAAAAAGATTTATTAAAATAATCAGGAGGGATTTACATGGCAACTTTGTTATCTATATCTGTACCGGGAGTTTTAACACCAATAATATCGTTAATATTTGGTGTTGTTATCCTGATATTCCCAAAAATATTGAATTACGCAATCGGGATTTATCTGTTATTGATTGGGATTATTGGTATGTTTGGATTTTTTTAATTTTTTATTTTTTAACTTTAGTATCTCCCCATGCAGCAATCCCTAAGAAAATGAAATATAGAAGTCCGCCAACATAAGGGATTAGTGATAATATTATCCACCATCCTGGTTTTCCGACAGCTTCAAATACCTTCCATCCCCAGATTATAGAATAAACTGAAAGTGGAAGAAGTAATAATATTCCCAAAACAATAAATATATAAAAAAGAGGACTTGGGCTTACCCCTGGTTGAATAAATAAAAATCCTATTATAAATAATATAATACCAACAGGCAAAAATAAGATTGGCCACCAATGCATCTTTGCAATCTTAGCAGATAATAAAGATGTTCCTATTAATGGTATCCATGCCATCCATTCTTTTTCTGTTTTTGTTTTTCTAGCAATCTTAACAAATACAATTGCCATATAAATATAAGCTGCAATTAAAAAGATTATTATAAAAAAGAAGAATACCCCTAAAAAACTTAAAAGGAATTGGTCTCCTGCTGTATCAATAGTTGAAACAGGAACTTGTTGTTCAGCTTGCAATAATAAGTTTAACATCAAATCTTTATTTAAATATTAAGCTTATAAATCTTTGCAAAAGTTAGTTTTATAAATTTATTGTTTTAAATAAAGATGGGTGATGGGAATGGTTAATGATAATAGAAATATTAATAGCAATAATTTTAGGATGTCTAGCAGGAATAATAACAGGTATAACTCCTGGAATTCATATTAATTTAGTTTCTGTTTTATTATTATCTGCATCTCCAATCTTACTAAACTATACATCTCCATTAATCCTAGCTGTTTTTATATTGTCCATGGCAATAATGCATACTTTTACAGATGCTATTCCATCCATTTTCTTAGGAGCTCCAGAAGCAGACACTGTTCTTAATGTTCTTCCTGGACATAAAATGTTAATGCAGGGTCAAGGTTATGAAGCAGTTAAATTAACTGTTATTGGATCATTGCTTGGGTTAATCTTAATTATTTTATTAATACCATTACTTTTATTTACGGTAAACCCATTATACTCTTCAATTCAAAATTATATTGCATATATCTTAATCATTGCTTCTTTAATATTAATAATAAAAGATAAAAATAAATGGTTTTTCTCCTTAATAATTTTCTTATTGGCTGGAACTTTTGGGATCATAGTATTAAACATGAATCTTAAACAACCTTTACTTCCATTGTTGTCTGGATTATTTGGAGCTAGTTCATTAATCTTAAGTCTTAAAGATAAAATTAAAATTCCTAAACAGATATTTTCCTCTCCTAGTTTAGATAAAAAAGAAACAACCAAGGTTATGGGTGGAAGTTTAATTGCTTCCATACTTACAGGTTTCCTTCCAGGGTTTTCAGCATCTCAATCAGCGATTTTAGCTTCTTCAATTACTGGAAAATTAAAATCAAACTCTTATTTATTAATGGTAGGGGCAATTAACACCATTGTAATGATAATTTCTTTTGTTGCTCTTTACACAATAGACAAAGCAAGGAATGGAGCAATTATTGCTATCTCTAAATTTATTGACCCATTTACAATGAACGATTTAATCACATTTATAGCTATTACTTTAATTGTAGGTGGAATTGCAACCTTCGTAACCTTATTTGTTACAAAACATTTCTCAAAATTAATAGAAAGATTAGATTATAGTAAAGTTGCAATATTTATTTTAACATTCATAACAATTCTTGTTACAATGATCTCAGGTTGGCTTGGTTTACTTATTTTTATAATATCAACAGCAATAGGAATACTTCCTGCATTAAGGGGAATAAACAGAAGCCATTTGATGGGTTGTTTAATATTGCCGGTTATTCTATTTTTCTTACTTTAAGTATAATAAATTCTATAAAGATAAATAACAAAACCCAAAAACAATAAACTTGATGTAATTAAAATTACTAAATTTAAACTTATCATTCCATACCAAGGATTATTATTGCTTAACGGCCAAAAAGGTTTCATTCCAAAATTTGTGATATTATCAAGAAAGGCATGACTCCATGCTCCTATAAAAGAGCTAAATATTATCTTTTTATTGCTTAAATGTCCTTGTCCAATTTTGTATTCATTTAGTTTTTTATCAATTTTATCTCTATAAATCAGTAAAACTGCAGCAACAAATGCTCCAACAATCGTAGTTCCAATATAAGTATGAAAGAATTTATGTGTATATCCATCATGTCTCCCTTCAATAAAATGATAATATATTGGCTCAATATCCATTAAAGTACTTCCTAAAAATAATGCTGGAATATAAAATATATCAAAGAATAACATTCCTAATATTAAAACGCTCCAATGAAATGGGGTTACTGGCATATTTTTTAATAATAAGAAAAAATTATAAACCTAACTAAAACCATTTTGTTAATCCTTCCTGTCTTTCATCTTCTCTTCCAAACAAACTTTCAATCCTAGATTTGGTTAATTCTAAACCCTGTTGTAAATAACTTGGTAAAGTGTATCTTCTTGCTAATTCAAAACTTGGTTCCAAATATTTTGTTATGCTTCCTTCGCTTATTGTAAATATTATTTTTCCATCACATTTCAAGCATCTTCCTATCAAGGGTGGTCTTCTATATTTAGCATTGCAATTTACACATCTAAATTCTTGCATAGAAAATTTTCTTAAATTTCCTCTTATATCTCTTATAAAATGTCTTTCTATAACTAACCTAGCAACATCATTTTCATCAACTGCCCTTATCTTTTCAGCTAATTCCATCTGACCTCTAACTTTTTCCATCATTGTTGGTAAAAATTTATAAGCACTACATCTAATTCCAAAATTAATATTTGTCGTATGATGTGTAAATCCATATCCTTCATATTGTCTTTCAGTTCCTAATCTATTTTTTAATTGGTCAATCTTAACCTCCCATGGCATCTTATATTGTTCACAAGCTTCATAAAATTCTAAGGGATATTCAAATATTGTATCCATATCAAAAACCATATCATCAACCTCACTTGCGATAATATTCGTAGTTAATACTAAAGGTGAATCCTGTGTTGCTCCTCTATGCGCTGGTAAGAATTTTCTTGAAAAATTAAGTAATCCATCTAATAATAGCATAAATCCACATTCATCACCATCACAATCTCTCCTCTGAGCAGAATGCCATAATGGATGAGCATATCCCCCTTGTGTTCTGCTAAATCCTATAATTCTTCCAACTACAGCTGCAGAAATATGGGGTGCTAAACTAATTATTAAATGTCCAATTAAATCCTCTTTCTTCTTTAAATTATAAAACCTTTCAACACCATATAATCCCTCCAGTAAATCATCAATAAAATTAGCTATTCTTGATAATATAATATCTGCTCCTTCATCTCCCGACTCAGTTGAAGCAGGTAAAACAACATCTTGTATTTTTAATTCTAATATTTGGTTTTCGTCGTTTAATTCATTTCCATATATATCTTTTTCATATCCCAATTCTTTCAATTTTTTAATATGTGTTCCAATCTCGATTGGTTTGAAATGGGTTAACACTGTTTCTGTCATATCATATCTTATCGTTCCATCTTTATTAACTGGAAGATTATGGAAGGCTCTCAAAATTCCCTTTACTAGATGTTCAGGAATATGTTCTTCATTGCTAGTCCCCCTAACTCCTTTAATCAAATTAGGTATTTCTTTTATCTTTAGTTTCTTTTTGGCATTTTCAATATACCGATTAATATCAATTGTTTGATTTCTATAGCTCGAATTTTTATTATGGTACTTACATTTCTCTTCTTTCATTATTTTATTACATTCTTTGCAATAATATCTTTTTTCAGCCATATTATCACATTTATCACAAACAAAATAAATTGTTTCACCATCACATTTATCACAATAATTTATCGGAAAATCTCCTGTAATTTTTCCGAATTCCATTGTAGATTGAAAACTTCTAAACTTCCCACCTTCGCTTCCAACAGGGAATAATATCTGTGGCGTTCCTGTTAATTTTCTTACTTTAGCCTTTTCTGGTCTTCCCATTCTTGCCCCAATACATATCCCAGATTTATCCTTTATTTTTATTTCACTTAATTTATTAATAAACTCTAAAACATTATCGGAAAGCTCTAATTTTCCTAACAAAATATCATAATCAAAATTTTTCTCTGAAAAATTTAAATTTAACATTAAAACTTTGGCAAAATCTCCTTCGATAACAACATATTCCTTAGTTACAAATTTATGTGGTATCCCTAAAATTTCTAATAACCTTTTCCCTTTTTTATCATCATTATAGGGGATTATTAATTTATCTTCTTCTTTACTCACAACAACCTTCTTTAAAAACTCCAATAAATCTCTAGCATCTTCTTTTTCTACGTCTTTCCAATGATATGTAAATCTAGGATGTAATGGAATATCAAATAGATTAGATAAAGAATAAGCTTCATTAAAACTAATTTTTGTGTAACTGGGATATTTTATTAAGGTATTAATCAAATTTTCACTTAATCCACTTTTTCTAACAATTCCTTCAATAGAAGCTTTAGCTAATAATTCCTTTATCCACCATTCTTCACAATATCCAGGAGGAATTAAAACGTGTGCTCTATTAAAGAAATCTCCATAATTTATTAGTATATCTCCTAAGAATAATATTTCTTTAATTTGATCTTTATGTTTTACGGCTTCTTCTTCTGTATCTAAAAATATCACATCTCCATTTTTTAATTTCACGATGGGTCCTTCTATACTATCACAAACCCCCACCACACATCCTTTTCCTGGTCTTTCCATTCTTAGTTGGCTTCCGGTTGCAATAAAACCATTCAGCGCAATCATCGTAGCTGGATGTATTGCTGTACTGCTTAATCCAGTATTTCTTCCCCTTCCATACCTTAATCTTAGCCCACCAATTCTTAAGGGATGTGTTATTACAGGTCTTCCAGCAACAATATCATTAATAAAGGTATAATCTGCTTTAATTTTTTGATTATCTTCTGTTTTTTTATCTTTAGCTTTTATCGCTTTTTGAATTTTAACAAATTCTTCTATGAATTTCCAATCATCCATCTCCACTTCATTCATCCATTTAGAAAATCTTCCATAAAACTTAGCTGCTTTTTGACATAATCCTTCTCCAAAAACCAAACATATTCCATTTCTTATCCTATTGGCTTCAATCCTATCTAAATTTTTATAATTACTAACCTCAAATTTCTCACTTGGATCTCCGTCAATTTGCAATGGTAAATTCTTAACCATAAAATATATTTCTTCCTCTGTTGGTAAATATTGTAAATTGGTAACCTTTTCATGGTAATCATATAATTCAGTTACCACTCTTTTTATTTCATTTTCATCAGGATCATATCTTTCATATCCCATTTTTTTTCTTAAATGGTCTGCTATGCAAACAAATACACATGTTGCTGTTGTTCCTGCACTTCTTATTGGTCCAGAAAAAAATAAACAGAGGTATTCCTTTCCATCTCTTCTCTTTTTAATTTTTAATTGAGTAAATCCTTCTAAAGGTGAAGCTAAAACTCCATTTGTTAAAAATGCTAATCCAATTCTTAATCCTACCTCTATAGCTTCATGTTTATCCTTAAACTTACAAAATTTTTCCTGTGCAACTTCCAAAGAAATCTTAAATCCAACTCTCCAATCCCCCTTTCCATATTCCTTTTCTAAATCTACTAGTCTATCAACAATACCACTCTTAATTATTTGTGGAGCAACAGCACTTACCAAACCTTCTACTCTTTCTGCCATATTTTTTGCTCTTGGAATTTCTACAATACTTTCAGGATCATAATGTTTAATTTTAGCTCTTTCTGCAATATCATATGCTGCATCAGCTTTCTTATTTAATTCCAGAAAATATTTCTGGTATTCCAGACTAATTTCCATCATTCATCTCCAAATTTTAATATTTTTATCTCCCTTGTTTTAAGGTTTAATATTGGGACTTTAGCTGGGTCAGGATCATGTCCAACTTTCTCCTGAAAATCTGTCTTGGACTGCCAACAAGAACAATTGATGATTATTACACCATTATGATTTCCAATTGCAGATCTATGAGAATCTCCACAAACAACGACATCTGGAACCTTTTCAATAACTAAAGGATCTTCTTCTGTTTCAGGAACAAATACATTAGAACTATGTGTTGGTGCAAAATGTCTCTTTTGTAACAAAAATTTCATTGTATTGCTTGGATTTTCCTTAGCATTTCTTAAAGATTCCACATTATCAACATAATAATGAAAACTTGCTCCGTGATACATATAAATATTAAATCCTTCAAAATCTTTTGTTGATTGTATATTTACTAAACATGGGTTGCTAACTAAAATTGCGTTGGGAATTTTATAAACCGCTTCAGTATATTTCCTCATTAATGGTGGTTGTGGTTCAGACATTCTTATTGCGTCATGTTGTCCACCACATATTATCATTTTAATATCACCTCTTATCATTCCGATTAATTCAGCAAATTTCTCATATTGTTTTACTAGATCTTTTATTAATAATTCATTTTCTTGTCCGGGATAAACACTAACTCCGTCGACTAAATCCCCAACCATAAAAAGATATTTAACCTTTTTAGCTATATTTTTTTGATCATCATCTCCAAAATTTCCATTAAGCCAATTTATAAATTTAATAAATTCATCCTCCAAAAACTTTTTGCTACCTACATGTATGTCTGAAATAAATGCTGCATAAACCTCATCTGGACTTTTCTTAAGATGATTATTCATTGGTACTTCTGGAAATATTATATTATTTGCAAATATTATCTGTCCACCTGAAACTCCTGTAATCCCAATCATTTCATCAAACACAATATTTTTTCCAGAAGTAAAAAGTTCACTCCTATTCTTGCTAATTAAAACTTTTATAATCCCAGTTGTATCTTCTAATGAAATTAAAATATTTCCATTTTTTGTTTCATTTTTATCACTAACCATCCCAATAACAGATACTTCTTCTCTGTTTGTTTTTGTTAATATTCTATTTATAGAAGTCACATTTTGTAGTTCTGGTCTTCCAAGTAATATCTTTTTTAATGCTTCGAATCTTTTATTATAATATATAACAAAATCTTGAATCTCTCTTTTTTTATAATCATCTTTATATATCTTTAAAAGAATAATATTATTCTCTGTCTCTTTTTCTTCTTCTAAAATTTCTGAAACACCTAATGAATCTTCCTCAATATTTTCAACTATTTTTTCTACCCCTTGTTTTTTACCTTCCTCTAAGCCATATTCTAAAATATTATAAAATGTTTTATAAATTGTGGAATCTTTGCCTTTTTCAACTAAAACTTTTGCTCTTTCAAATTCCCTCCAATTAATATTTTGTTTAATTTTACCTAAAGAAAGCAATAGATTTTGATCTAACACCAAAGGTTTATCTTCCATGTCAATAATATTAATATTATTTTTAAAAAAACTTATATCTTGATTTAATAAATCTGGATTTAAGAGAAATCCATTATCTAAAAATATATCTACTATCTTTTTTTTATCTTCAATGGTCATAAATTTAATGCCTCTTTGATTGTTTGATTTATATTTGGAATAGTAGATGTTGGTATTGCTAACCTTATCTCTCTTGTTCTTCCATATCTACCTTTACTTATTACTTTTACATTAATTATATCCATCATATCTAACTCTGAAATGATATCTCCAACTCTCCTCTGTGTTAGTGGTTTTAATCCAGCCTGCCCGCATAATTTTCCATAAACTTCATAAATATCTCCAGTAAATATTGATTTATCTTCGCCATTAGCCAAATTTAATATACTTAATAATGTTAATTGAAATTGTTTTGGTTGTGTATGGACTGCATCTAAAACTCTATCCTTTTCTATTTTTTCTTCAGCTTCATCTATACTTTTTATATTTATTCTCATACTATTACTTCTCTCCGCTAATTCTCCAGCAACCCTTAATAATTCTAATGCTCTTCTTGCATCTCCATGCTCTCTTGCCGCATAAGCTGCACATTTTTCAATAACACCTTCGTCAATTGCATTTACTCTTAATGCCTCTTTCGCTCTTCCTTTTAATATATCTTGAATTTGTATTGCATTATATGGTGGAAAATTTATTTCTTCTTCAGATAACGAACTCTTTATTCTTGGGTCTAAATTATCTGTAAACATCAAACTATTTGATATTCCAACTAAAGAAATTTCCACATCTTTCAATTCAGTGTTTAATCTTGTTAGATTATACAATATTTCATCTCCTGCCCTCGTAACTAACTGATCAATTTCATCTAAAATTAAGATTATTATTTTTTTATCTTTATGGAGTCCTTGAAGGAATAATTTATAGACTCCATCTGTAGGTAATCCTGTTGCTGGAACTTCAATTCCAAGTTGTCTTGCTAATTCTGCAATTAATCTATATTCTGTATCTGCAACTCTTTTTAGTTTACAATTAATATAATAAATTCCTAGGGGTATTTTTTTGTTTTTAGATGTTTCTAGAAGTTGATTCATAACATATTTAACACTTAATGTCTTACCACTTCCAGTTTTTCCATAAAGAAATAAATTACTTGGTTTTTCTAATCGTAAACAAGGAGCTAATATACTTGCAATTTGTTGTATTTGTTCTTCTCTGTGTGGAATTGTTTCTGGAGTATAGCTTGCTTGTAAGACCTTTTTATTTATAAATATTGGATCTTTTTTCAAAAATGTCTCAAAAAAACCACCTAAATTTTTTTCTACCATATCTTAATACACCCCTTTTTTCTTTTTATTTATTCTTATCATAAAATATACACACCCTGACCTATATTTCCTATGGAAGGTTAAAATGGGGTTTCTAAATAAAAACTTTCATAACTACTCTAAATGAACACCATGGTTTCCTATAGAACTATTAAAGAGTAACACTACAAAAAATATATTTATAAATATAAATTAAATAATATATATTATATAATATAGAAAAGCTTAAAAAGATAATAAAATTAATAAAATCTAAAAATATATTATATCATATCTACAAACCTTATAACCTCAAATTAAAGATTTATTATTTATTAAGTAATAAATTATATATTTTACATTTTTAAGGTAAGTAATACCATTTATAAATCTACTTATAAAAACAATACATAAATAAAGAATAAACCTTCCATCGGAAGTATTTAATAAAACAAACATTAAAAAAACAGACAAACATTTCCATACGAAACACAGGTGTGTGGGTACCATACATCTACCTCAAAATACATTAAAATATGCAGAAAGCTTTATAAATATGTTAATCTTTCATATTAAAAATGGTAGAAGATGAAAAAAGATATGCAAGACAACTTGTCGGAAAAACAGTTGTAACAAAATCAGGAAAGCGCTTTGGAGAAGTAGGCAATCTAACATTTGAAACTCGAACAGGCGAATTAATCCAAATAGTTCTTAAAAATCCAACTGGTTTCACAGAAGGTCTTGAACTTGAACGTGATAATATAGGAAATCTCTTAATTCCATACTCATCTGTTATTGCAATAGGTGATTTTATTGTAGTATCTGAAGAGGATATTATCTAAAACAAAGCTTTTTAAATATTTCTTTTATTACTAATATGATATGACAAATCTAAAGTTTAATTCTACAAAAGAAATCAAGATATCTGAGAAAATTGTAGATCAGATTATAGGACAAGATGAAGCAGTTAATATAATTAAGAAAGTAGCAAAACAAAGACGACATGTTTTACTCATAGGAGAACCAGGTACAGGAAAATCTATGATAGGTCAAGGCCTTTCTGAACTTATTCCAAAAGAAAAATTAGTAGATATTCTTGCATTTCCAAATTTAAATGATGATAATCTTCCATTAATAAGAACTCTTCCAAAAGGCAAAGGTAAAGAATTGGTTACAAAAGCGAAGATACAAGCAATGGGTTCATTTAAAAATCAAAATATATTATTTTTTATTTTATTAATCTTGGCAATAATTACTCCTTGGTGGGTTAGAAAAGAATATGGAGATATTTTAGCAGCAGCTTCTTTAATAGGATCAATGATATTTATAGCATCATTTGCAATTTTTATGAATATAGGTAGAAGAATATCAAAAAGTGATAAAATTCAAGTTCCTAAACTATTAATAGACACATCACAAGAAAAAAAAGTGCCCTTTATTGAAGCAACAGGAGCTCACGCAGGAGCTTTACTTGGAGATGTATTACATGATCCATTACAATCAGGCGGCTTAGGAACCCCTGCATTTGAAAGACTTGTTCCAGGCATGATTCACAGAGCAAATGGAGGTGTATTATTTATAGATGAAATAGCAACTTTAAAACCCCACTCACAACAAGAACTTCTATCTGCAATGCAAGAAAAGCGTTATCCAATAACAGGACAATCAGCCCGTTCATCAGGAGCAATGGTAAGAAGTGAACCTGTTCCATGTGATTTTATATTAGTAGCAGCCGGTAATCTTGAAACAGTAAGGCATTTACATCCAGCCTTAAGATCAAGAATTAGGGGTTATGGTTATGAAATTTACATGAATGATGTAATGGAAGATACAATAGAAAATAGAAATAAATTGGTTTATTTTGTAGCACAAGAAATACAAAAAGATGGAAAAATCCCACATTTTGATAGAGAAGCTGTTATAGAAATAATTGAAGAGGCTAAAAAGAGATCAGGAAGAGCGGGAAAATTAACATTGCATCTAAGAGAGCTTGGTGGAATAATAAGAGCTGCTGGAGATTTGGCCTTAGAAGAAGGCGCTAAAATTACAACCAGAGATCATATATTAAGAGCAAAAAAATTTGCAAGAACATTAGAAAAACAAATAGCAGACAAATATATTGAAAATAAAAAACAATATGAAGTAATAATAACACAGGGCGAAAAAGTAGGAAGAGTTAATGGTTTAGCAGTCATAGGTTCAGGATCATCTTATTCAGGAATAGTTCTTCCAATAGAATCAGAAGTAACCCTTGGTGGTAAAAAGGCAGAATTTATTGCAACTGGACAATTGGGAGAGATAGCAAAAGAGGCGATAAAAAATGTTTCTGCAATTATATTAAAATTCTTTGGTGAAGATATTAAGGAAAAATATGATATTTATATACAATTCATTCAAACCCATGAGGGGGTAGAAGGAGATTCAGCATCAATAGCAGTTGCAACAGCAATAATTTCAGCATTAAAAAATGTTCCAATAAGACAAGATACAGCAATGACAGGTTCATTATCTGTAAGGGGAGATGTTTTAGCCATAGGTGGAGTAACAACAAAAGTAGAAGCAGCAATAAATGCAGGAATTAAAAGAGTTATAGTCCCAAAACCGAATGAAAAAGATATAATATTATCTAAAGAAAATGAAAAGAAAATCCAAATTATTCCAGTAACAAGAATAGAAGAAGTTTTAATTGAAGCATTGGTTTGGAAAAAACACAGTAATCTTCTGAAAAAAATAAAAACAAGAAGATAGATTTAAATACTTAACTTCTAAATTATTTTTATGCAAGAATTTAAACAACATATTATTAATGAAATTAAGAAATCTACAAATATTAAAACAGAAATTAATTTAGAAATTCCACCTTCAAAAGATCTTGGTGACTTTTCATTTCCTTGTTTTACATTAGCAAAAGACCTTAAAAAAAGTCCAATTGAAATAGCCTTAGATATTTCAAAGAAAATAACTAAAAATGATTTTATAGAAAGGGTAGAAGTTAAAGGACCATATCTTAATTTTTTTATAAATAAAGATAAGTTAATTGAATTAACCCTAAAAAAAATTCTTAAGGAAAAAGATAAATTTGGGAGTGCATCAAGAAAAAAAGATAAAGTTATGATAGAGTTTTCACAACCAAATACACATAAAGAGTTTCATATTGGCCATTTAAGAAATGTAGCATTAGGAGATTCTCTAGTAAGAATTTACAGATTTAATGGATATAAAACAATTGCTGCAAATTATATTGGAGATATTGGAAATCATGTGGCAAAATGTTTATGGTTATATCTTAAAAAATATAAAGGAAAAGAACCAAAAGAAAAAAGAGGAGCATGGTTGGGTGATTTATATACTGAATCAACAAAATTAGTTGATGATAACGAAGTTTTAAAAGAAGAAGTGCAAACACTACAGAAAAGATTAGAAGAGGGTGATAAAAAATTAGTTGCATTATGGAAAAAAACAAGAAAATGGTCGTTAGATGAATTTAATGAAATTTATAAAAAATTAAATATAAATTTTGATGTTGTCTTTTATGAAAGTGAAGAAGAAAAACCAGGAAAAATTTTAGTAAAATCATTATTAAAAAGAAGTATTGTAGAACTTAATGAAGGAGCAATTTTAATTAATTTAGAAAAATATAAATTAGGGGTATTTCTCTTACTGAAAAGGGATGGATCATCCCTTTATTCCACAAAAGATTTGGCTCTAGCAAACACAAAATTTAAGAGATATAAAATTGATAAATCTATTTATGTAGTTGCAGATGAGCAAAAAACATATTTTCAACAACTTTTTAAAACACTAGAAATAATAGGTTTTAAACAGGCAAAAAATTGTTATCATCTTCCATATAGTTTGGTTATGTTAGAATCAGGAAAGATGAGTTCTAGAGAAGGAAATATAATAAAATTTAATGATATTTATAGAGATGTTTTAGATTATGCAATGAATGAAACAAAGAAGAGACATAAAGATTGGAATAAATTAAAACAAGAAAAAATTTCAAACCAAATAGCATTATCAGCATTAAAATTTTCAATGATCGCTCAAGATGATGATAAAGTTATAATTTTTAATAAAGAAAGAGCACTTTCCTTTGAAGGAAATTCAGGACCATATGTTCAATATACATATGCTAGATCAAACTCAATCTTAAAAAAAGTAAAATCTTTTAAAATTAAAACAAAAAACACCCCAACTGAAGAAGAATTTCAATTAATAAAAAAGATGGCAGATTTTCCAGAGATTACACAACAATCATTTAAGAATTATCAACCACACATTATAGCTAATTATTGTTTAGAATTAGCCCAACTATTAACAGAATTTTATCACAAATGTAAAGTTATACAAGAAGATAAAAATTTAATGAATTTTAGATTAACATTAATTAAATCCTATCAACAAGTAATAAAAAATGCCACAGGTCTATTGGGAATTGAACTCCCTGATAAAATGTAATCAAAAGATTTATATAAACTTCCCCTGAATTAAATTTATGCCAATAATAGGATTAAACTTTGATAAAATAGAAGTTGAAAGAATTAGAGGAGTTCAACAAAATATGGAAATAAAGCCAAATATAGATATATCTGAAATATCAGATGAAAAACTCCCAATGGCTAATGCAAATGAAGTTCTAAAAGTATCTTTTAGTTATGGAATTAATTATGAACCAAATATAGGGCATGTTTCTTTTAAAGGACACGCATTATTATTAGAGGATCCAAAAACAATTAAAGAAATAATGAAAAAATGGAACAAAGAAAAGAAAATTCAAGTAATCCCAGATAAAATTTTAGAGCAACTGTTTAATGGGATATTATCTAGGTGCAATATAAAAGCGCTTACTTTAACCCAAGAAGTAAATCTTCCACCACATATCCCCATGCCTCAATTGATAAAAACAGAAAAAATGAAAGACAAAAATTATATTGGCTAAATCTTAATGTTAACATTCATACCAGTTAGATTTTTTACATTTTCATTCAACCAAGTAGAATATTCTTCTTTATTAAATTCTATTTCTTTCTTATTTAATTTTAATATCTCTTCATTTAACCTATCAATTTTAACCTTTAAGGTGGATATTCTATAATTAAAACCAACCCCTACCTTTGAAGTTTCACTTTTCATCAAAACATCATTAATATCATCTAGTTTATTATTAATTTTATTCCACCTTTCAACTAACTTATTTAAATTTTCGATATTAATTTCATTAATGCGATTAATTACCCTTTCTTTTTTCTTTCCATCATTTTCAAGATTGTCAATATTATTCTTGATCTTTATTAATTCATTAATTATTAAAAATTCTTTATCTTTAAATAAATAATCCAAACCTTTATTATAATTAATAACAACAGATTTATCGTCTAATCTTTCATATTTCTTCATAACCCTATCTAAAGGAGCAAATAAATCTATCAAAACAGAACTTAATGCAGTTTTTTCAGTTTGTAGTTCTTCCTCCTCTTTTTTTAATTGCATTATTTCATTATAACTATTACTTCCTTCAAAATCAGCCTTCTTCTTTTCTAAATTATCTATTTCCTTATTTAAATCTTCTAACTCTTTTATTTTATTATTATATTTTTCATTTAAATCTTGAAAGATCTTCTGTTTTTCATTGAATTCATTTATTTTAATTAAGATATTGTAAAAATTTTCAAAACCTTGTCCATAAACTAATTGCTTAATTTCTTTAAAATTATTATCCAATTCACTTAAAGAAGCACCAACATTTTTTATATTATTTGGAAAAACAGCTTGAATCATATAAAAGCTTTGCAGACTAGCTTTATTAAAATCATCAGCCAGTAAAAAATAATGGTAACAATAATCCTTAAATTTATCCTTATCTAAATTTTCTACCTTATTTAAAAAAACACCAACTTGTTTTTTATAGGAATTTATCCTATCACTAATTCTCCCCTTTAGTCTTACATCTGCACCATCAACAAACATAATATTATTAAGATCTTCTAAGTTTTTCTTAATTTTTAGAATATTTAAATTAACTCTTTCATATAAGCCATTTAATTTTTTTAAATCACTTACATTTTCAAACAACCAATTTTTTAAATCTACAATCTTTATTTCAACACCTACAGGAATTTCTTCCTTCTTTCCAAAAATCTTACTTAAAAAACTCATAAATTTTTCACCTTTCCAAAATTATAAATTTTATCTTCAATAACATAAACTTCAAAATTTCCTA
>DATDYQ010000091.1:0-16728 GCA_035288965.1 Candidatus Nanoarchaeia archaeon | reverse complement strand
TTTCTGGATGATCTAAAACCAAGAAAAGCTATGCTTTTCTGGTCCAGAAAATCTAAAGAAAAATCGTCAAGATTTTCTAGGATCTAAAACCCTAAAGTTACTACCACATTCTAAAGAATGTGGTTTTAGATTTATGGACATAAAAGATATTGAACCATCATTAACATATATTATTTCATATTTGTTTTGATCTGTTATACTTGACATGACTTTTTTTATTTCATTATGTAAAATACTCAAATTTCCATTTTTATTATAGCATGGAATTACCAAAGAATATTTCACTCCTTTTTTCCCTCTTCCATATTAATACTTAGTTGTTCAATTTGTCAAGAACAAGCTATTATATAATTTCTTATATGTTCTTGATCATACTCAAGATATTTTTTGTAATATATCCTGATATATAAAATCTTTATCGTTTTAACACTTGTTTTCATAATAGTTATGTTCCAAAAGTAGTTAGATTTTACTACTATTCCTTAGTTAATATAGTTTAAATATAAGTGCCTATTATTGTTATTATAAAAACCATTAAAAAGAGGCGACAAGATGGAACACAAATTCAAAGCTGTATCTGTAATTATTTCAGTTGTTATTATAATTCTTTTATTTGTAGCAGGACCTGCAAATGCCTTTATCTTGGGGTTTACAATTAAAGACCCTGTAGTTACTAAAGGAGATGATGTAGAGTTTAAAATTTCCACTCAAATAGAGCCAGAAGAATTTCTTGATATAGATAAATTTACTTTAGTATTAAATGGCCCCGAATTACAAAACTGTGATTTTGATGCCAATGGAAATATACTAAATGGATGTAAAGGAATAACCATAACAAAGCTTGTTTCTTCAAACAGCACTTATGGCTATGGATATGGGTATGGTTATATGGCAGGAGTTTTAGAGTTTAAAATAAAGCTTGATAGTGGGGAATATCTTGGAGGAGTTTATCACACTAGCCTAAAAATGATTATTGGAGAGAGTGAATTTGAAAAAACTGGGCAGGATATAATTATAGGAATAACAAGTTTACAAGGTTGTTCTTTAAGAGCTGAAGATGGAACTTTCAGCACAGAAGAAATTAGCACTAAAAATAACAAGCTAAACTTAAATGTACCTTTACGAAATGCAGTTAATGGAAAAGGGTATATAATAAGTCAGTATAAAAAAGGGAGAGCTGTTTACCAGTTTGATATTAAATCAGTAATTGAAAATGATGAAGACCATGCATTAATACTGACAGATGGGACACTTAAGCTAACTGGGCAGGAAAAAATACAAGAAACTTCAACAGTATATTTAGATAAAGTTAACATGGTTGTTAATGTAGATGGAGAGACATTTGACCTTAATGAAATGCCGATTTATTTCATGCAGAGGTGTTAATTAAAACTTTATTTAATAATAACACTTAAATAAAATTAATTCTTGCATTATCTATGACAAGTTATTACATAGACACTTGCATATATCTTAATTTATGGCAGAAAGAAGTTAGCTTTTCTGGTGTTAAATACTGGGAAATTGCCAAAAAGTTATTTGATTTTATTGAAGAAAAAAATATTATTACATACTACTCTGGTTTTATTTTGAATGAACTTTAAGTTTATATTAAATAAGAAAGATTTTGAAAACAAAAAAGCTTTATTTGATAACATGCCAAATTTCAAAAAAGTTGTTTTGGAAAAGTATGAGTTTGATGAAGCAAGGAAAATTGAAAATGAAGCAAACTTTGAAGTCAGTTTTTATGATATAATTCATATGATTCTTGCCAGAAAAACAAATTCAGTATTAATTACAAGAGGCAAAAGGCTTATGAAAATAGCCAAAAAATATAATGTAGGTATAAGTTTACCTGAAGATGTGATTAAATAATTATATATTATTTATCTCTTTTAAATTAATTTTTTCCTTAGAAAGTTTATCTCTTGTATTCCTTACTAGCTTAACAGAATCTCCTTTTTTTTCTATACTTTCTACTTCACCTTCCCAGACAAATCTCCTAACAGCATCTCTTATTACATCTGATCTGTTAGAGTATACTCCAGATTTAACAAGCACATCTATTCTTTTCAATAATTCTTTATTCATTCTTATTTGAAGTGTATCCATTGTCATTTTAACCTTTCCCATATATATTGTAACATTACAATACAATTACTATGGTAATGTGGTGTATTTAAAGTTTTTTATATTACTCAGTAAGAAACTTTAAGTCAAGAAAACAAATTGTTTTTTATTTCAACAAATTTTTAACATGTGTTAACTGATTTTCTAAATATTCGCACAATTCTTCAGCTTCTTTAATACTAATACCTTTTTCATCTTTTAAGTTGTTTTTTACAGCCAGGTATCTTTCATAGGCATTTCCTCCCTTAGAAATTTTTTTAATTAACCTTACAAAATCCTTTTTTGAATATTCCTGATTTTCCATTAATTTTTTAATTATATATAATGTTCTTATCCTTAAAATAAGTGTGTAGGCAACAATATCATTAATGCAGTTTTTATTGTTCTTTTTTGTTCTTTTTACTGCCTCTTTTACTATTTTCAATTTATCTTCTGTAGTATCAATATACCATTTAACATTCTTTTTAGTTATTTTTACTTCTATAGAACTCAGATAATCTGAGTTTAATAATGGCCTGGCTTCCTTTATCATTTGTCCAACAGGTAATAAGTCTTCGTCTAATTTTTGCTTTAATAATTTTGATGAGACTATTAATATGTTATAGATTCCTTCACTAATCATCTCTTTATCAATATTGTTTGTTATAATCAGTATGTCTATATCACTATTTTCATCTTCTTCTTTCCTTGCATAACTTCCTACTAAATATACACCTATGATTTCTTTTAAGTCTATATATCTTTTAGATATATTAATGACATCCAACAGCATTGTTTCATAAGTTTTCTTTACCAGTTCAACTCTAACATCTTTATCCAGCCATGATCTTGGAAGTATCACTGCTGAAGAATTCCCTGCCTTAACTGTTGTTTTTATCTGAGCTTCCATTATTTTCCCTCTAAATATTCTTCGTCTTCTTCAATCTGTTTTAAAAATTTATCATCTATTTCCTTCTTCCAATAATCTTTAGTTGTATCCAGCCTCCCCTTTTCTTTTTTTATCTTTTCTTCATGCTTTCCTATCTGTTTCTTAATAGACTCAATCCTTTTTTCTCTTGCCTTTTTCATGTGTTTCCTGTCTTTCATGTAAGTACATGTACTTACATATTTATAAACCTTTGCTGTTGGTAATAATTATAAGAAAAAGCTAAATATAATGCGAGAACTAAAGATTAATTCTCATAAAGACTTTTTTTCCGCTGGTTTTTTCATAAGCTACTGCAAAATTTCTTAATGGAACTACAATTCCTGATTCATATTCTGGAGTATCAAAATGTATATCCTTCATACCTACAGGAACTATGTTTATGTTATGAAGCCCATTTTCATCAAATATTGGGACATATACATCTGTTCTTAAGTTATCGTCTAAACCTACTATATATCCTACATTTAACCAATTAGTAACATTTCTAAAAAAGACAGATTTCCTAACTATTGCAAGAGGAATTTTTTGAGTATCAGCTTGTGATTTGGGAGAATCAACATATTCATAACTTCCTTTTGGAATGTTATTCCATTTTGGTGTACATGTTATTCCATGAGGGAATAAATAAACTTCAAGAAGGCCATTAAGTGTTTTAACAGCATTCAGACTTCCAATAACATATCTTTTATCTGGGTTTAAAGCTGTGCCTGGTTTTGCTTTGCTGCCATTTTCTTCATTTTTTGATTTAACTAGCTGAACTGGACCAAGACCTTCATAAAAATCCTGACTTTTGTTCAACGATTGGCCTAGTTTTAATTTTACTCGTTTACCACTATAATACCTAAAAGAAGATTCCATTCTTGCAGATACATCAGCATCTCCATAATCATATTTCCCTGCACAAAAAGTGCTGTCATCTCTTTCAACAGTTACCAAGACATATCTTCCTACTGTTGGTCTGTCAATAGCAATAAGTTTTCCTTCTATTTCAAATTCTTTTTCTTTAGAACCAACTGTACCTTCCAAACTTTTTCCTTTTGGGCTTTCGTTCATGGTACAATAAATCATAGTTTACAAGTATTTAAGATTTAATGTAATTTAATTTGTTATGTTTTATGAAACGAAAGAATTAAAAATATGAAGCTTTAGTATTCTTTATTGAATTTTTAATAATTAAAGCCCATAATCTTTTTTATATTTTGAGTCAAAATGGATTTTTGCACCTGATTTTGATCTTTTCCTTGAGTATTTGCCTACTAAATGGCGGAATTCGTCTTTTAGATATTTAGTTTTGTGATAAACATTATTCATATCTTTGTAAGCTGATTCTATCACATCTGTTTTTCTTGGATCTATTCTTTGATGATATGGTCTTGCTTTCATAAGCAAGTATGAAGATAATGGTCCTAAAACAAAGAGAACTATTATTGAAACAACTCTACCTAAAAGAGCTGCTGAAAGAGAGCTTACTGGAGATATTCCTATAATTAAAGATGCAAATACAGTAATTGCTTCAGAAATACCAATTCCTGCAGGAGTTATTGCTATTACTAATCCTATCATTCCTATTGATGATAAAAATATCGCTTCTATGAAATTTAAAGGAACATTAAAAATCCTAAACTGAATCATAAGCATTATTGCGCCTATAATAATCTGTACAAATGAAAGAACAAAAGTATAGATAATTGTTTGTTTATTTTTCCTTATTACATAATAACTGTTTATTATTGCAACAAAATAATTTAAAATAGGATATTTTGTAAATGGAATTAATTTATAGAAATAAACTAGTATCAAACAAATAAAAGTAGTTGCTATAAATATAAGCAAAACAGGCAGATTAAATGTAAATTTATATAGGAATATTATTGAAACTGATATAATTCCAAGCATCCCTGCAGCTAAAAATGACATTATGTAATTAGCAGAAGTTGCTGCAACAAAATCTGTATATGAAGAGTTATGCTTTTTACTGAGATAAACAGCTCTTGCAGCAAAACCTCCTTTAAATGGAGTAACTAAATTATAAAACCCAGTCATAAAAGCTATTTGTATTGATTCTAAAAACCCGAGTTTAATATAAAGAGGTTTAAGAAGAATTTTTGTGGCTAATCCTATTATTAAATAATTAGCTATAAATAGTACAATTAAAACAATTATCAGCCATGGAGAAACTAAAGATAAACTTTTGAAATCATTTGAATGAAGATACAAATATGTTATCAGCCAGATTATTAATCCAATTAGGATAAATATACTTAAGAATTTCTTTATATCAAATTTAAATCTCATTATTTTTTCTTTTTGTAATTTCTTCTTGAAAAAATAGCTATAAGCTTATCATCCATTTTATCACTTAATTTTTTTGCTTTTCCTCCACTTATTGCACTTCTTCTTAAAATATCTTCAATCTGCTCCCCTAAAGTTAACAATTTCTTTTTAGCTCTTTTTTCCAAAACTTCAAGAACATCTGAGTCTAAATATAATGCAACTTTATTTTTTGATTTTATTCTTATTTTAGGAGTGGCAGATGAAAAAGCATTTTCAACTTCATTAATAGACCATCCTTTGTCAAGCAAAGGCTTTCTTATTGCATAATCGCTGTAACCTCTTTTTCTAGCTTCTTTAATAAAAGCTACCAGTTGTTTATTAGCCATTTTATTTCTTTTTTATAGATTTTGATGAAGAAACATAAACTTTCTGGACTGCAAAACTCTTATAAATTCCCTCTAAAATATCTGTTCCTGCATAACCTGCTAAAAGAGATAATCTATAATCAAAATTAAATATTAATCCTATAAAAATTCCAATAACCACAGCAACTAATACAGTTATAGCATAATATCCCCATAATATTTTTCTTCTTAAAGATAAAGCTTTCATCAATCCGACAAACCCTCTTGTTAAACCACCAACTCCTCCCAAAACTGCAGGAAGTATAAGTGTGTTAGTTAAATCTGATACCATTTTACCTCTTTTTATTTTAATAAATAGGAATAAATCTTTTTAAGTGTTTTTATTGCCCTAAAATTCTTAATAGCCCGCTTGCACTATATTTCATTTTATCTTCTTTTGGTTGTTCCTGAACACCAGCTATAATTTCCATGTGGTCAACATCATCATAAACTTTTTTTAACCCTTCATGCAAAACACTAAGTTCATCTACGTCCATCTTTAAAGAGTCTGTATCATAAGAAACAACTTTTATTGTATTAGTAATCCCATTTTCCCCTTCAGTTACTCTTAATGATAAAGAAAAACCTTCATCATCTATATCTCCGATTGAAAGTACTTTTCCTTTCATATATCTTTCTACATCTGGCATAAAAAACACATATAGCTAAGCTTTTTAAATATTGTTGAGGGAGAAATAACAGGTAATTCCTAAATTATATAAACCCTTAAAAACTTTTTTAATAAACTTATCAACATGAATCAAAAACTTCATCTTTTCAAGGAAAAAGTTAGAAATCTAAACTGGAAGATAACAATAGCAATAATAATACTTATAATCGGGATTATCTGGGTTACATATGCAGTCAAACCAGAAATATTTGGAAAAGTTATTGATTCAGTTGTTCATGAAGGAATAAACAACAAAGCAACAGTTGAAAACTTTCCTGAATATCTTAAAAAAAGCCCTGTAATAAATAACTTACCAAAAGATGCTTCAATTCTTATAAGTGTATATAATAATGATAAGAGGTATAGATATTACATAAAAGGAAAAAATGTAGAATATCTTGAAGATCAGCAACCTAGAGCTGATATAGAGGTAAGCTTTCCATCAAAATATCTTTCAAAATTAAATAGTGCTAATTTTTGTGAAGTTGCAAAAGAAATGAATAATAACAGAGATTTGTCTTTCAAGATAAACACTGATAAAATAAGTTTATTCTGGAAATACAGAGATGTTCTCAAATACCGAAGTTGTTTAGGTTATTAATTTTCCATGTTCACTTGTGTTAAGTAGCACTAAAAATATATTTCTTCGACGATAATAATGTTTAAAAACTTCTTCTAATGAATAAAATAGTTATGTGGGCAAAAAAGAGCTTAATCGTAGCTTTATTGGCAATAGTATTAGTATTGCCTTTAATTTCTGCAGCAGATGTTGCATACATTTACAATAAAGACATTAGAATTGATCAAAATATTATTAATGAATTTAATTCTTCAGGATTAAGTGTTAATACAATACAAGAAAATAAGATATCAACAACTGATTTCTCAAAATATAAAATTGTTTTTGTTGGAGATGAACTTTTTGATAACCCTTCAAAAATTCCAATAGGACAAAGGCCTACTATTATATCTAACTATTATCATGGAGCTGTTT
The DNA here is from genome assembly GCA_035288965.1 of Candidatus Nanoarchaeia archaeon. GTDB lineage: Archaea > Nanobdellota > Nanobdellia > SCGC-AAA011-G17 > JAGVZF01 > DATDYQ01. The sequence continues at coordinate 9,328 of DATDYQ010000091.1, read as the reverse complement.
TTGGTTTGACAGACAATGATGGTATTTCTCAATTAGCTAATAACAAGCCTTTAAATGTAAATAAAAATTCTCAAATTATTCAAGTTTATACAGATGCTTTTTACCAGTCTGGATCTTCATTAGCAATACCTTATTATTATTTGGCAGATGAAAATAAAGCTTCTGGATTTGTAAAAACTGCAGGAACTTATACAGGAAGTGCAGGTTTAGATATAGGTGATGTAATATCTTATGCTTCTGCAGGAACTCAATTAGTTAATGGCAAGACTCTTAATAGTAAAGTTTGTTTCTATGGATTAGAAACTATTAAAAATGGAAAGAGAAGCAGTGATTACTGGACACCTGCAGCTAAGCAAATGTTTGAAGAGTGTGTAGCTTTTACAGGATCTCAATGTTCAAATGATAATGATTGTAATGATTCTGATGCTTATACTAAAGATACTTGCTTGAATCCTGGGCAAATAAACTCACAATGTACTTATCAAAATATAACTTGCTTTAATGATAATGAATGTACAGATGGAAATGAAAGAACAGTAGATCAGTGCGTGAATCCTGGGCAAACTTCTTCATACTGTAGAAATACAGAAGTTAATTGTTTATATGATTTAGACTGCGGAGCAACTGGATACATTGAAGAAAATTTCTGTTTTAGTGATGATGTTTATAAAAATTTCCAAAATGCATCATGTATAAATGCCGGAACTTTACAAAGCCATTGTGATATAGATGTTAGTCCAAAGCTAATTGAACAGTGTTCAGATACATGTTCAAATGGAGCTTGTGTTGATATTGTTTGTTATAATAATAATGATTATAATGATTCTGATGCTTATACTAAAGATACATGTTTGAATCCTGGAACTATTCAAAGCTCATGTAATTATCAAGATATTGCTTGTATAACAAATAATGATTGTAATGATTCTGATGTTTATACTAAAGATACATGTAAAAATCCTAACACTCCTCAAAGCTATTGTGAATACGAAGATATAGAATGTATAACAGATAATGATTGTAATGACAATAATCATTTAACAACTGATATATGCTTAAATCCTGGGACAATATCAAGCCAATGTGATCATAATCCAGTAGAATGTGTTTATGATTCTGACTGTAATGATAACAATTCAAGTACATCAGACAGCTGTCTGAATAATATATGTCATAATGATCCAATTGAATGTTTTACAAATGCTGATTGTGGTACAGATTCTCAAAGCAGTTTATTCTGTTCAAGTAATAATGTAGTGCAGACAACTACTAATTATACTTGTTTAAATGCTGGGACTAAAAACAGCCAGTGTACTCATAATACTGAGACAAGCACAATAGAACAGTGTTCAGATATATGTTCAAACGGAGCTTGTGTTGATATAAATTGTAATACAGACAGTGATTGTAGTGATGATGATGAAAGAACAGTTGATAAATGTGTTAACCCTGGAACAACTGCAAGTTTTTGTAGAAATACAGAGGTTAACTGCCTAAATGATTTAGACTGCGGAGCAACTGGATACATTGAAGAAAATTTCTGTTTTAGTGATGATGTTTATAAAAAATATCAAAATGCAACTTGTATTGATCCTGCAACTCTTGATAGTTATTGTGTTATTTCAGTAACACCTATTAAAACTCAGGAGTGTGAAGATGCTAATGAAAATACTTATGATTACTGTTACCAACCTCAAAATCAAAGTGCAATATGCAACCATGACTTTGTTCAGTGTGATAATAATAATGATTGTGGAACTACTCAGTTATTAAATAATTTCTGTAAAGGAGATGACTTATGGGCTAATTATTCAGTTCCATTATGTAATAATCCTGGGTTGCCAAACTCTCAGTGTTCATCTGAAAATGAACAAAACTTTGTAGAAGAATGTTCATTTGGATGTAGCAATGGTCAGTGTAATGAGGCTGAGTGTACTTATGATTATGAATGCGGAATAATTCATGGAAATGAATTCTGTGTTGGAGATGACTTACATACTATAACAATTACTCCAGTATGTACTGTAGGAAGCTGTGATGAAAACACAAATGAAGTTGTTGAAACTTGTGAGTTTGGATGTTCTCAAGGAGCTTGTTTAGAAGGCGGACATGATGTTGGGTTTATAGATTTTACAAATAGTTTTAATAAAATATTCTTAGAATATAATAATGGAACAGATATTCTTGATGAAATGCCTGTAATAAGCTGTAATGAAACAATTAAAGCAAAGGTAGAAGCTAAAAACTTCGGAGATTTTTATGAAAATGTAACGCTCAATGGAAATGCTGGCGGGATTGTTTTTTCATTAAGTGATATCAATAATATGATTCCAGGAGGTACTAATTTCAGAACTTCTTTATCACCTTATATTAATTTAAATTTGCCTTCAGGATTTTATAATATAACAGTTGAAGCAATAATCCCTATAGACGATAATCCTAGTAATAACCAAGCAATAAGAACTATTGAAATACAATGTGAAACTCCAGAATGTACTCAAAATAATGATTGCGGAAGCATTACAAGTATAATAACATGCAATGGAAATAATGTTGTAAATGTAACAAATGCACCTCAATGTATAACTGGAGAGTGTAGTGAAAATATAATTAATAATATATTAGAAGTCTGTCAGTTTGGATGTTACCAAGGAGAGTGTATTCCTGGAGAGTGTGAAGTAGATAGTGATTGTCCTTCTGATACAGAAACAGAGCAGTGCTTGGGAAATGATCTTAATGTTACTTCAGTAGATTATTTCTGTAATCAAGGAACATGTCAACAAGAAACAGAAAGTAATATAGAAGAATGTACATTTGGATGTTCTGAAAATCAGTGCATCCCAGGAGAATGTAATGATAATGCTGATTGTGGTTCAGAAGAAGTTGATAATTTCTGTGTTGGGGATGATTTACATACTGTAACAACTACTCCAATATGTACTCAAGAATTAACTTGTGATGAAACAACTAATGAACAAATTATAATCTGTGAATTTGGTTGTAGTAATGGTCAATGTAATCCATACACTCCAAATTGTGGAAATAATATTTTAGATTCTGGAGAACAGTGTGATGATGGTAATATAAATGATGGAGATGGATGTTCTTCACAATGTTTAGTAGAAACATGTGAAGATGTATGTAAAGAGAAACCATTTGACTTTGATGTTCAGATAGACAGAAGCTTAAGCACTTTGATGCCTTTTGGATATCTTGGATATGTTGATCCTATACAAATCTGGCTGATTACAGGACCTTCAAAAATACTAGTTGAAAAATTATCTGCAGATGTATTTGTTCATTCTGCACTTGAAAGCAATCAGAAAAATAAAATAGGAATAACTGCATTTTCATCAAAAGTTGTAAATATAAGAGACTTGAGCAATAATGAAGAGAACCTTAAGGAAGGTATCTGGTCTATCAATGTATTTGGAAATACAAATTATTATGACTCAATAGTTTATGGAGTTGACAAGCTAAACAGCCAGGGAAGAAAAAATACACAGAAAATAATAATATTTGTTTCAGATGGAAAGCCAAGCGGAATAGATGGGGCAAGTAAAGCAATTGAAGCTGCTAAATATGCTAGAGACCATAATGTAAAAATATACACAATTGGTATTGACGGAATACTTCATGTAAACGCACCTCTTCTTGTTGATATGGCAAGAATAAGCGGAGGAAGATATTATTTTGCAAACACACCTGCTGCCTTAAAAGATATATATAAGAGACTTGGTGAAGAAACTTGCAGTGAGATTTGTTCTGTTTAGTATTAATTATTATGACAGAGAATAATTTATATATTGGTAATGCAGGGAGACATATTGATAATTTAAATCCAGAATTAGGAGCCATGATAGTGATTATTATCCAATAATTGCTTCATCTAGTAAAGAAGCTGCAGAAAAACTTATTACATATTTGAATTCACATCATAAAGGTCAGTATCCTAAATGGGAGAAACCTAAAATTAGGGAGTTAAGATTTAATAAAGGAAAAGTATCTCTAGAAAAAAGATTAGAAATTGTAAAAGAAACTTTAAATTCAATGGAAGTATTAAGATAATTCATAAAAATGGTTTTTGTTGCTGAAATCAAGTAGCACTAAAAACATATTTCTTCGACGACAATAATGTTTAAAAAGGGAAGATTATGTCATACCCCTAGAGTAATACTAAAACAAAATGAAAAAAAATATTGCTTTTATAGGGGTTTTGATACTAATTATATTATCTTCTAGCTTTCTTGTTAGTGCTGTAACTGGGAAAATAGGCAATGGAAGAATGGTATTAAGCATGGAAGTTGGTGATACTATAGGAAGATATGTTACTATAATAAATGATAATGATGAACCTCTAAATATAACTCTTTTTGTTTCAGGTGATTTAAAAGATGAATTAAAATTAGAAGAAACTAATTTTATATTAGAGCCAAATACTGAAAAAAAGGCTAATTTTATATACAAAGCTAAAAAAGCTGGCACTTATGACACTAAAATAAATGTCCAGTTCGCTCCTTTAAATGCTAAAAATGGTGTTGGATTATCTTCAACAGTAATAATTAAAGTTTATGGTCGGGGAGATTTACCTGATAACACAAATACTAACACAGATGAAAACAGCACTGGAAGTGTAAGTGTAAAACCAAATAGTAATAATGCTATAATTAATAATAACCGAACTAAATTTAATCCAATTTATTTATTTGGAATATCTACAATAATTTTATTAGTAGTTTTCCTTGGGTTATTATATTTTATTTATTCTAAAAAGACTAGAGGTGTAAAAGGAGGTGTTGCAAATGGCAATAAAGTTAAAAGGGAAATTAAGAAATGAGCAGAAAAGTATCACTGATAGTTATTACAACACTTTTAGTAGTTTTATTTGTAAGTTTGGTTAGTGCTAAAGATATAGCAATTATTCTTCCTACAGCTCAAACTCCTGCAGGTTCTTTATTACCTGCAATAGACAATCTTGGTTATGATTATGATATTATTTCTGAATCTGAAATAGCAAGCACTAATTTATCTCAGTATAAAGCTATTCTTGTTGGAGAGGGAAAGTTTGTTAGTCCTACAAATGTTCCTGTAGATAAATATAATTCTTTAGTACTTAATTCAAAGCACAGAATAGATTGGGGATGGAGTGCAAGAATAAGCCAGTATTCAAGTCCTACTTCATTAGATACAAATTTACAGCTTGTAAGTCCAATAACTCAAAACCTCCCTGCTGGATTTAGTGGATATAATACTTCTGATCCAAATTTAGTTACTTATGTTCTTAATGGTAAAAAACCTACAAATGTTAAAATAGCAGTTTACAGAGGGACAATTGGAAATAGTGCTATTGCTTACTTATACCCTAATTCATTATTTTTGAATAATAAAGTTGCAAAAGGAAGAAGTCTTTATTTTGGAGTAATTGACAGCAGATACTGGACTGAAGAAACAAGAACTGCTTTTGAAAATTCACTTATATGGGTAGTTGATGGAGAAGATAAAGATGGTGATGGTTATTACAGCGAAGATTGCAATGATAATAATCCTAATTTATTCCAAAACATTCCAGGATATTTAGACAGTGATGAGGATGGATTTGGATCTGGATCACAATTAATGGTATGTTCTGGAGATGCACTTCTTACAGGATATTCTGAAATAGAAGGTGATTGTAACAATGTTGACTTTAATATAAATCCTTCACAAGAAGAAATACCTTATGATGGAAAAGATAATGACTGTTTTGAAGGAGATATGAGAGATGTTGATGCTGATGGTTATGATGCTGAAATAGTTGGAGGAGAGGATTGTAATGATCTTGACGCTGAATTTAATCCTAATGCAACAGACTTGAATATGAATTGCATAAATGATGCTCCTGTATCTACTGGATTTATTGATGATCTAGAATGGTATGAACATACTAACTATACTTTAGATTTAAGTGATTATTTTGAAGACCCTGAAAATGACCCTCTTTTTTACGGAATAAACTTAACTTCTAATGATAAAAATATAACAGCTGACTTCAATGGAAGTAGTGTTACATTCACAACTACAAAAGATTGGTTTGGCGAAGATTGGGTTGTATTTTATGCTTCTGATGGTGAAAAAAAAGCAGTTAGTAATAATGTTACATTAAGAGTTTTGTCTGTTGAAGATTACCCTATATATTTAATTATAAACAACCAGACAATAAATGAAGATAATAATTTAACACTTAATTTATCTCAGTATTTCCATGATCCAAACGGAGATTTATTAACTTATTTTGTTGAATACCAAAATAATAATTCTCACTTAAGTATCATTATTAATGGAAATACTGCTAAAATATCTCCAGAAAAAAACTGGTTTGGCGAAGAAATGCTTGGTTTTAGAGTAAGTGATGGTGAACATGAAACTATAGGAAATAATTTCAGCGTAAAAGTAAATCCTGTGAATGATAAACCTGTGTTAAATATAACAAATAAAAATATTCTAATTGTTGCTGGAGAAGAAATACAAATAGAAGCAAGTGCTGAAGATGTTGAAGACGGGGTTTTAAATGTTAATTATACATCTCCTGTAGATTTTAACGGATACTGGGCAACACAAAGAGGAGACGAAGGCAGTTACAAAATAAATGTTAGCACAAAAGATAGTGAAGGTTATTCTTCTAGTGATATTGTTAATATTAATGTTATATCAGAAATACTAATAAATGAGTTTGTTTCAGATTCTGATGATGAATGGATTGAACTTTATAATACAGGTAATACAAGTTCTAATCTTAATGGATGGTCAATTGAAGATAATACTGGAAACAGATATAATTTATCTGGAATTATTAATGGAAAAGGTTTCTTTGTAGTAGAAGATTATCCTTTCCAGCTAAATAATCCTGGAGATATTATAATTTTGAAGCATGAAAACTCTATAATTGACAATTTAACTTATGGTAATTATGACGACGGAAATACTGAAGATAATCTGCCTGTGCCTGGAAGTGAAGAATCTTTAGGAAGAATTACAGATGGAAGTTCAGAATTGAAAATATTCAACCATACAACAAAAAACCTTCCAAACAATGCTGATGTTGTTCTTCCTGTTGTTGAATTATTATCTCCTAACAATACTGAGATTATTAATGTAAGAAATGTTCTTCTTAGATATAGTGTTGAAGATAATTCTGAAAATCTAAATTGTCAGATTTATACAAATACTCAAGGTAATTTCAAATCAATAGCAACACAAATAGTTAATACAAGTACCGATGATTTCCAGCTTACAAATTTACAAGACGGATTATATAAATGGAATGTAAAGTGTTCAGATTCTAGAAATTCTGCGTTTGCAGTTAGTGATTATACTTTTTCAATTAGTGCTCCTGATGCTCCTATAATACAATCAATAGGAGATAAAAATGTTCATGAAAACAGCTTGTTAACATTTAATGTTATAGGAAGCGATCCTGATAATAATCCATTAACTTACGGAGTAAGTGATTTACCAGAAGGATCTACATTCAAAAATCAGGTTTTCTCTTGGACTCCTAGTTATAATCAGTCTGGTTTATATGAAGTAACATTTAGTGTTAATGATTCTGAATTTACTACAAGTCAGAAAGTTAAAATAAGTGTTTTAGATACAATAATACCTCCTAGTTTTAAAGATGCTGCTCAATGTAAAAATCAAAATAATAGTATTGTTTTAAGTTTAGATAATCCTGAACAGGATGATGATTTTAATATTTTAGATAAAATAAAAGTTGAACTGAATATTGAAAATAATCTTCAAGATGACAGTGATTTTGATGCAGAAGTTCATTTGTATGATATAAGTAAAGAAGAATCAATTGACAGCAAAGATGATAGTATCAGTGTTGATCAGGGGGATAATGGGGATTTAGAGTTTGAATTAGAAGTTTCTAAAAAAACTGATGAAAAACATGACTATGTAATATATGTCTATGCTGAGGGGGAGAATGGAGAGTGCGTCTCTAGTTATGTAGATATAAATATCAAGAGAGAAGATGATTTAATTGAAATAAGCAGCATAGATCTTATTCCTTCTAGCACTTCTCCTGGAAGCAGTGTAATAGCTCAAATTAAATTAAATAATCTTGGTGCAGAAAATCAAGATGTTAAAATTAAACTGGAAAATCAAGAGTTAAATTTAAATTTTGAAACAGAAGAATTTGAACTTGAGGAATATGGCAAAAAGGATTCTAAAACAGTAGAATTTAGCATTCCGATACCAGAGAGTGCAGAAGAAAAAAATTACACTCTAAAATTCAGCGCTATTTACAATGATAAAGTAAGTGAAAAAAGAACAATAAATGTTGTTAAACCAAGTGAAATACCTTTGGTTAATAACGATCTTGGAACTATTAATTTAGAAAATAGCAATGATTATACAAATTATGAAAAAGTAGATAATGGTTTGATACAAATAGGCAGTAGACCAAGCATAACTTCATCAATTCCAAAAGGTGTTGAATATTCAATAAAAGATAATAAGTCTGAATTAGAACTTAATTATATGTTTGTTGCCTGGATTATTGTAGGTATTGGGATATTTATAATGGTTATTGGTCTAATAATTGCCACATTTAGAAGATAAAAATGGGTAGAGAAGAATTTGAAAAGTATACTGTAGAGCAAAGAGCTAAAGTTGATGAAGCTTATTCTAATGGGGAAATTGACGGGGCAACAAAAAATAGATTATATGAGATTATTGGTGAAACTGAAAGAAGGTATGAAGAGATAAGAATATCTCAAACAAATAATGAAGTTCAGCTTGAAAGACTTAAGCGAACAAACATAAAACTAGAAGGTGCTTTAAGTAATTTAAGCCTGCAAGCCACTACAACTTTATTTGATTTGGAATGCACTTTAAAAGAATTAAGATGAAAAACTGGAAGATAAAAATAGAAAACTAGAAAAATGAATTCTGATAGAAGCTACAATGGAAATGTAAATGCAGGAGAATTGGGGGCAGATTTAATGGGATTATATATTGATTCAGAGTCAAGAAGAATTGAAACTCTTTCTAAAATTACAATTGATAGAGGGGTTGAATTGATTATTGATATAAGGAAAGAAAGACAAAGGAAGAGGTATCTTGCACATGTTATGAGTTTGAGAGTTTAGAAAAATTTAAAATTTTATATCAAGAAAACCTAGAGTTTACCACACCTTTTAAAGTGTGGTTTGTTTAGTGGTTTTCTGGATGATCTAAAACCAAGAAAAGCTATGCTTTTCTGGTCCAGAAAATCTAAAGAAAAATCGTCAAGATTTTCTAGGATCTAAAACCCTAAAGTTACTACCACATTCTAAAGAATGTG
>DATDYQ010000090.1:0-4958 GCA_035288965.1 Candidatus Nanoarchaeia archaeon | reverse complement strand
ATGATAGCTTGGATAGATTGATTAAGAAAGGTTTGATTGGATATATTAAGAATAATAATAAGAAAAGTTTTGAGGCTGTTGATCCTGAAAAATTAGTAAATTATGTAAAAGAGAAAGAAAATTCTGTATTAGAAATAGTGCCTAAACTTAAAGAATTACAAAATAAAGTAAAACAAACTCAAGAAACGACTTTTTTTAAGGGAAAATATGGATTAAGAACAATATTTGAAGATCAGCTTTCATCTAAAGAGGTTTTAATTTTAGGAGCGTCTAAAGTTGCTGTTAAGTTAATGCCTTACTATATTCATTGGTATACAAAAAGGAGAATAGAGAAGAAAATAAAATTAAAAATAATAACTACGAACGATCAAAACATTAAGAAAGTTAAACTATCTGAGATAAGATATTTACCTGAAAAATACTCTAATCCTTCTGCTATAAATGTTTATGGAGATAAAGTTGCGATAATATTATGGAGCGAGAAAAACCCAATAGCTATATTAATAAAGAATAATGAAATTGCTGATTCTTATAGAAAGTATTTTGAAATTATGTGGAATATTGCTAAATAAGCGCCAATAGTTTAGTTTGGTAGAATGTGAGCTTCCCAAATTTTGGAAACAGCTCAAAGCCCGGGTTCAAATCCCGGTTGGCGCATCTTCTTTTCTTTTTTTAACACTCTTCTAAAATATCTTTCAACAGGTATTTCATAGCCTGTTTTTAATGCAATTCTTGTGAATAATTTAAAATCGTTTTTTCTCATAATCATCTGATGATCTCTGATTAAGGATAACCCCCTTTCAGCCTGTTCAAATTCCCACCTTTTAATGCTTTTAGTTAATGAATTGTATGCTAACATAGATTCTAAATCATGATGTGCTTCTAGAAGCGGTATTGGAATTCCGTGTTTTTTGCAATCTTCAACAGAGATGTTAATTAATCCTGTTCTCAAATCTTCTCTTAAATCTTTAAGATTATAATATATTCTAGTTGCTTCTCCTAAAGGTTCTAATAATGGATATTTTTCTGAATCTTCGCCAACAACTATTTTTAATGAGCCTTTTATTGTTCCTCTTATATCTAATAAATAAAAGTGGTGTCTAAGTTCAACTTCAGGAAATATTCTGTTTCTGCCAGTAGTTCTAGTATGAACAAGTCTTTTTGAATCAAACAATAAAGATCTTAGTATGTCATCATTTTCTTGTTCTATACTAAATCCACATTCTTCTGCAAGTTTGAAACAATAAAACATTAGATTATCGATATCATTATTATGTTTTCTTGGATTTTCAGAATGATAAGAAGATGCAAAATCTATTCTTGCATTTACAAAATCTACAATATCTTTTGAATATGCTGGAAGTGAAAGATCTCCATCAGCAACATCATCTACGATCCTCATCAATACATAATATGATTCAAGAAGCTTACCTCTCCTTATTGTAGTTCTATAATCTTTTGGTTTAGCTAAAATAAAACCTAATGCTCTTGATGACTCTAAGCTTATTAAAGATGTTATATACTTAGCAGGTCTTGTTTTAAGCATATGCCAGAATACCTGATTTCGCATATCTCTTGCTAAAGTTTCATATTCCCACATATTATAGAATTTATTAGAAAAGCTTAAATAAATTGTTAATTTATTTTTACGATAACTTTTTATATTAAAATAAGATTAAAACAATTATGAAAAAAGAGAGTTTGAGGAAGTTATTAATTGTTACAGCTTATGCAATTGCAATGGGTTTTTTTGAAGCAGCAGTTGTTATTTATTTAAGAAACTTATTTTACCCAAATGGTTTTAACTTTCCATTAAAAGGATTTATTGAACCTTATATCTTAAGCGTTGAATGGATAAGAGAGATTGCAACTATAATCATGCTTATAACTATTGGAATGTTGGCTGGAAAGAAGTTTTATGAGAAGATTGCATATTTTGTTTATTCATTTGCTATATGGGATATATTTTATTATGTTTTCCTTAAAATGTATCTAAATTGGCCATCATCTTTACTTACATGGGATATATTATTTATGGTGCCATGGCCGTGGGTAGGACCTGTATTGGCGCCATTATTATGTACTATTTTAATGATAATTACAACTTTTATAATAATAAATTTTGAAGATAAAGGAATAAAAGTTAAAGTTAAATTAACCGAATGGATTTTAGTTATAATTGGAATGATAATTATTTTATTTACATGGATGTATGATTATGGAATGTTGATATTCAACAATGGTTTTGCTAAAGACTTCTTTACTCTTGCAACAAATCCGAGATTTATAGAAGTTGTAGATAATTATATTCCAAGTTATTTTAATTGGCCATTATTTTTGTTAGGATTATTTGTTTCTTCACTTGGTGTATTGTTGTTTTATATTAGAATGAAAAAAGGTAAACGTTCTAGGTAATTTATTATTATCTATCTAAAAGATGCCAAAGACCAGGTGCACTTACATCCCGTAATTTTTCACATGGAAATTCCTCTCCGATTTCCGGATGATAAGTAGGTCCCTCAGAAGCAATAATTTCAAGCACTTTAAGTTTGTATCTCTCCCATTTTTTATCACCTTTTGTTTCTAAAACTTTTACCTTGTAAATATCTCCAGTTTCATGATAAAAAGCTTCTTGTCCAGGGAGATAATCACGATTAGTTGCCATTATTAATAATCTCTTAGAAAAATATATAAAACTATCTATGGGCCTGGAGAGATTTGAACTCTCGACCTCCACAGTGTGAGTGTGGTGTCATAACCGCTAGACCACAAGCCCATTAAAGAATAGTAAAAAAAGGTTAAATATAAAATGATTAGCTTTTTTAATATGAATAATATAACTAGATATAATGTTTCAACATTAACTTATTTTATTATAGGTGTTTTGGGATTGATGTTATTCTTTTATTTTATTGTGTTAGAATCAATTCCTTTGGTAATCATAACTGCTGCCATAATTTATGTTTCTTTTGATAATGTAACGTGTAAATTAAGAAGAGATAAATATTTAAAAAAACGTTAGCCAATATAATTAACATTACTCTTATCTTCATCTAAGCTTTGATCCATTATAGTTTTTCCTTCCTTGACTAGTTCGCATGATTCAAGAAAATGTTCCATACTTATTTCATTGCTTTTATCTTTGACTGCTAATCTTGCTGCGTTTAAAACAGCTTTTTGAATATCCCCGCCTGAAAATTTATATTTTTTAGCTAATATTGAAAATTTAACATTTTTAGCTATTGGTGTTTTTTTATCAATTAAAATTTTAAATATTTTTTCTCTTTGTTCTATGTTTGGAATATCAAATAGGATATGACTACTAATTCTTCTTTCAAATGCTTTGTCAATATTTGAAGCTAAGTTTGTTGCAAAGATTACGATGCCTTCAAAATTTTCTAATTCTTTTAGCAAAATGTTCTTATCCATGTTTACTAATGAATCTGTTGAGCTATCTACATTTGTTCTCGTTGATATAATTGAATCAGCTTCATCAAATAACAAAATGGCTTTATTTTTCTTAGCATAATCAAAAACCGCTTTAATATTTTTTCCCGTTTCACCTACATAACTATCAATTAGATTAGAATATTGAACAACTAATAATTTCTTTCCTAACTTCTTTGCTATGGCTTCGGCTACTAATGTTTTTCCTGTTCCTGGAACACCGACAAAATTAAGAGATATTGATTTTCCGTGATAATGTTTTTTTCCTAGCCCCCATTTATTAAAAATAAGATTATGATTTTTTATCTGTGTTAGCATCATACTTATCCTTCTTTTTATATTATCATTTAAAATAACATCTTCAAAACTTTTTTTTGGGATTATTGTTTCGAATAATTGATAACTTTCAAATAAATCGTCTTCATATAGATTAGAACCTTCTTGAATCTTGTGAATATCTACTTTTTTTATTTCGTTTTTAAAATGTTCAAATTCTTTTATTGGTAATTTTAATTCAAGATTATTAATCAAAAAATTTAGGGTAACCTGTTTTTTATCATAATTTATCTTTATTACTTCACCTTTGTAATCATTATTCTTATTTAACTTTAATATTTCTTTTTTAAGCTTTATAAATTTTTTAATATTGAATGTAACTATTGTGCTATTGTAATGCAATAATAGATTTATAATTAGGTTATTGTTATTTTCAACTTCCCACAAATCAAATGTTTTTCCTTTATACATAGAAGTTCAATCACCCCCAAAAATAGTAAAGCAAAAAAATATTTAAAGCTTTCCTTTAATTTTCGCTTTTTAAATTTTTCTTATATTTGTTGAGTAGTTTATGAGCAATATGCATCGGTTCAGGCAATTTATGGGGTTCTTTGATAAACTTTTTTACTATTTCTAAACTTGTTTTTAATGAAACTTTATATCCAGGACTAACATAAACTGGGTTTGCTCCTGTTTTTGTTTCTAGTTTAAAACCTTTAAGTTCGTTATTAATGTATATTTCATTTCCTTTAGTCATTCCAGCAATTAATATTTTAGCTACACCTATTGTTGGTTGATTTAAAACTAATCCAAGTTGTGATGCTTCTCCTATTCTTGGATGTAGTGTGCCATTAAATGGACATAATAATATATCTGGCTTTATATTTAGTTTATGATAGGCTTCTATTACAACAGGACATTCTCTATAAAAAACATATCCTGAAACATAAGGAATTTGAACTTCTTGTTCAGCAAATGATTTATCTAATATTTTTAAACTTTCTTTATCACAAACAACAATACAACAAGCTATCTTATCTTCAAAAAATGCTTGGTAACAAGCTCCGATTGTCTTTAATTCATTAAAATCATCTTCTAAAATAACTTCATCTATTAAAGACTCTTGTTCTCTTTTTAGTTTTTCTAAATCAATATGTCTCATGCAAAATATATAATAGAAAATAGTTTTTAAAGTTAACTATTGATAAATTACTTTAAAATTTTTGCGCGACGCA
>DATDYQ010000089.1:0-9471 GCA_035288965.1 Candidatus Nanoarchaeia archaeon | reverse complement strand
TATCCACCAACCTTCTCAGGCAATGGTCTTTTAATGGTTATTGGCAATATGTCTTTATCAAATTCCATTTTAGCTATCTCAATCGGACTATAATTTATCTCTTCTAAATCATCTTCTTCCAATTTTAATAACAAAGGAGCTCCCATAGCTATCTGTAAAGCTCTCGCTCCTATTATTCTTGCTTTCTCATATTTTGTAAACTTCATCATTTTTCTAACACCTTTCTCAATTCCTTTGTTTTCTTTATTGCAACATCAATCATTGTATCAATTTCCTCTAAAGTTAATCCTTTGCTTCCACCCTTTTGTAATGCATTAATAATATCATCTTCGCTTACAGCAACTGTCAATCTTGCATCAACAGCTTTCTCTTCTTTGGTATTAACATCAACTACAAATCTTTGTCCAATCTTATACAAGGTGCAAGTTATAGGCATTCTTTTTAAAGGTAACTTATCCTTTGTAAATTCACCATAAACAACTTTATTATTTTCTAATTTAGGCAATACTGCATTTTTTAAAGCAGCTACTGCAGCTAAAGCACTTGCATCAAGTAAATTTCCATCATCATTTATTGTGTATATATCTAAATAAATCATCCAAACTAACTCTCCTTCCTTTATGCAAAGTTTTTTTGTGTCAATCATCTTGCTTTCTCTAATCCCTCTGTCAACAACTCTAGCTAACTCAGTTGCTGGTCCTCCAGGAGGCCCAGATTCAAATTCAGGATTAGACAAAGGCAATAATTCAGCTCCAGTTATTAAAACACCTTGATCAGGCGTATCTGGAAAAGGAGTTCCAACAGCCATTTTAACTCCAGCCATTACTTCTGTATTTCCAATTAAAACTCTTGCGCTTCCTTCAGCATGAATACTTACTCCAGTTTCAACAATTATTGGTTTTCTAAATTCTTCAAGTTTTCTTCCATCAACTCTTTTGTCTTTGCTCAATAAAGAAACAATATATTCTTTAACATTACTATCAATCATCATTTTTAGCAACCTCGTACTTTTCTTTCAATGTCTTTTTCTGCAGTTCATAAATTTTCTTGCAAGCTTCTCTTGACATCTTTAAAGCTTCATTTAATTCTTTCTTTGTTACATTTCCATCTAATTGCAATAAAGTAAATTCATTGCTTCTTGGCATTAGTGCAGTTGGAATATCTGTACTTCCACCTTCGCCTTCAAAATGCTCTTCATCAGCATCTAAATCTAAAGCAATTTTATCTCCTATTTTTCCAACACTTACAGCACTCACTAAATCTTTCATTGGTATTCCAGCGTCAGCCAAAGCCATAGCAGCCGCATTTATCCCCGCACATCTTGTTCCAGCGTCAGCTTGTACAACCATGATAAAAACATCAACAACTGTATTTGGAAATTGTTTTAAATCAACAGCTGCAATCAAAGCATTATGTGTTACCAATCCTATTTCAACACTTCTTCTGCTTGGTCCTGGTCTTTTTCTATCAGTAACTGAAAAACTCATCATATCATAAATTACTCTTAATATTCCAGTTTCAGGATTTTGTAAAAATCCAGGAAATAATTCTCTCGGTCCGTGAACAGCAGCAATAACTTTTGTCTTTCCCATTCTGAAAAATGCGCTTCCATCAGCTCTTTTGATTATTCCAACTTTTGCTTCCATATCTCTTAGCTGGTCAAACTTTCTTCCATCAGCTCTTTTATCATATCCTTTTGTTACCATTTTATTTACCTTCCAAGAAAGCTTTTATTCTATCTGTTAATCCTTCCAGATGACTTTCTTCTTCAATTTTATAAATAGCATTTGTAGCCAACATTTCCTTTTCAGGATCATGTCCACTTATCCATACTTTTCCATTCTGTCCAACTATGATAAAACATCCAGTATGTTCTTTTATCAAGCTTACCATACTTCCTTGTTTTCCAATTATTCTTGGAACTTTGCTTGGACTTACATCAATTATCTTTCCGCCTTTTAATTTTCTTAATCCAGGTCCTTTCATTGTTAAATCAATTATCTTGCTTCCTGCAACATGAATTATTTGTACTGATATTATATCTCCATAATCATAATATTGGCTTAAATCAGCTTTCTTCTCAATAAAATCAGAACTTCCATCTTTCATACTTAGATTAGCTTCAAAAGCCCATCCAATTTCAACTCTCCATCCACTAAATCCCATATCAGCTATCTTTCCAATAATAACATCTCCTTTCTTTGGGATATATCTTCCGCTTAAAGGAATTAATTTTACTAATCTTCCACTTACATTTACAATTCCAAGTTGAGTAGCAATAATATTATCTCCTTCTCTAAATGTCCCACTAGCAGGCAAATAATCCATTCCTGTTGCTAATACTTCACCAGGAATTACAATTGATCTTTCTTTTACTTCTAATCCCATTTTATCCTCCCTTACTTCCTATAACTTTGCTTTCCACATTTCCCTTACATAGGTGATTTAAATCATTAAACATATCAGACTGCATTCCAGCAGGCACTTCAATAACAACTTCTAACTCTCCTTTATTATTCCATTCATCTTTTGTTAGTTTTCCATATTGTTTTAATATCCCATAGCTTTGTCCTGAAAACTGTGCTGGAATCTTTATCCAAATCTCTCTTGTTTCATATTTTATTGGTAAAATCTCTCTTATCTTTTTAACAATATCATTAACTTGTTGTTCAGCTGTTTTATTATAATCAATTTTTACTTTCGCTTCTTCTAATGCATTTTCTATCCTTGTTATTGGATGAGGAATACTTGTCTTTGGATCAACAGCATTTCTGTGAATCAAATTTACAATCTGCTTTCTTTTTTCATCCATCAATTTTCTTTGATGTTCAGCTGTTAATTGTATTTCCCCATGTTTTATTATTTCAATTGCAACTTTTTTCTTGTCATCAGTTCCAAAAATTATTTTCATCTCATGTTCAGAAGCCAATAATCCTTTCTTTACATCTTTGAAAATATTGTCTGTAGTTATTACATCTTCTAAACTTCCCGTTCCTTCTCTGAAAGCTAAAGCTTTTTCTAAATCTACAAGAATTTCAAAATGTTCATTTCCTTTCTTTAGTCTAGCAGTTACTGCTTTCTCTATATCGCTCATTTTCCTATAAATTTCTTAATGTAATCCTTTTTAAATCTCACAAACTTTTTTTCATCAGTTCTTATATAAGCTCCATCTATTCTTTCAACATCAAAATCTTTTCCTAATAATTTCTGTAACATAGAAATTGATAATTTTATACCTTCATCTATTGACATATTTTCTCTATAACTCTTTAACAACATGTCCTTAATTTCATTTTCAAACTCACCAATCGCAGTTGCTTTATATTCAAAATAGATTCCAGTTGGATCTGTCATAAATAATTTTGGCGCTCCATTATCTACCCCAGCAAATAATATACTAACCCCAAATGGTCTTGCTCCACCATATTGTGTAAATTGTTGTTTCATGTTACAAATTTCTTTTACAATAGAATGTGTATCCATTGGTTCATCAAATGTTACTCTGTGTTGTTGAGCTAATATTTGAGCCCTTTCAATTAAAACTCTTCCATCACTCAATATTCCAGAAGCGCTTGCTCCCATGTGTTCATCAATTTGAAACACCTTTTCAATAGAACTTGGAACAATGAATTTCTCTAATATTCTTTTATCAGCTACTAAAATTACTCCATCCTTACAAACCATTCCTAATGTGCTAGTTCCTTGTCTTACTGTTTTTTTAGCATATTCTACCTGTAATAATCTACCATCAGGACTAAACATAGTGCTAGCCCTATCATACCCCATCATCTGATGACTCATGTTTTGTTGCATTTCGTTTGCCATTATTTTTTCACCCCATAAATTTATCCTTTGCTTTATTTAATATTCCACTTACTCCATTACATTTAAATATTACTTTTTTTCCATTAACATCTTTTATTAAGCTTAATGCCATTTTAACTTCATCTACACTTTTATTATTTATACTTATTATTCCTTTGTTATTTTTATATTCATTAATATGAATTAATCCAGCTTTTGCTAGTCCAAGTTGTCCAATAAAATCCTTAATTCCATTGTTTAAAGCCATTTTAGCTTCTTCTTGACTGATATTGCCTATTGTTTCATAAACTAAATATCTTCTGTTTTCTTTTAAGCTAGGTAATATCGGTTTTATCTTCATATTTTAACCGAGAAATTAGTTCTTTTTTCTAGTTTCTCTTCTCTCGCCAAAATTACTAGAAATAAAGGGTTTATAAGCTTTTTGCTTCAATTTTATAAAAATATTAGTTTTAATGCAGCGCAAAAGATTTAGAAAGTTTTATATACTACTTAATAGTAATATCTTATATTAAAATGAAAGTTAAAATATATTGTGGCAATAATACAGTACTAGCAGATGAATTAACAAGTAGGTTACGCATTGATGGAATCGAAACAGTTTTTTCAGATAAAGAAATGAGCGTTCAGCAAAATCTCTCAGGAATTGATGTAATAGTATTGCATCCACCTTATGAAAATAGATTCGGCGTGTGGCAATCAATTAAAGATTTCATTGAGAAACATAAAGAAATTCAATTTTACATGCTCGCAATAAACGCTTCAGAAAGAAAAGAGTTTTTCGGCAATAGAAAAAATTTATTTTATATTGATCAAACAAATCAAACAGAATTTTTTGAAAATCCAGGAAGATATATAAGAAAATAAACAAATAGAAGATTTAACCCAAGATTATCTCTTCAATATCTTTTAGTTTCTTAATATTTAATTGATACGCTTCTCCATATTTTGTTTTTCCATATAGAATAACTAATTCTTCTTTTAAAAGATCTTTAAGAACACCATTTACAAAACCCCTTAAATGTGGCGGAATTCCAGATGTTAATCTTTCATATAATAAATGACCTTTGCTAAAAGCATGATTTGAATATAACCTCTTTAGAATATTCTTTTTTATTCTTAAATAATCATCACTGCTTAATTTTCTTCCCATACAAAGATTAAGCATTCTCTCTATATAAAATCTATTATAATTAATATTAATAGCCAATATCAGCCAAAAATAGAAACATTTATATACTTTAATCTTATTATATCTAATATGGAAAACAAAACAGCATTTTTACAAATATTCGGAGACTCTCCAATACTTAGAGTGCTAGATTTTTTGGTAGTAAATGAAGATTTTGATTACAGCATGACGGATATAGCAAATCTTTCTGGAGTTGGTTATTCAACTCTTAAGATTTTCTGGGCTAAATTAGAGAAAGAACAAATAATAATAAACACAAGAGTAGTTGGCAAAGCAAAAATGTATAAACTTAATTTAAATAATCCAATAACTAAGAAATTTAGAGATTTTTATTGGGAAACAACAAAACAAAAACTTCATGAGAAAATTAAACAAAAAGAAATAATTCTAAAACATTAAATTTATTCTTTTATATTATCAATCAAACTTAAAGCATTTCTAGCTTCTTTTTCATTCATTCCAATTATCTTACCAAATGTAATTAATGAATCAAAACTTCTTAATTCAAATTCATTTCTAGCAAAACTTCCAATTAACATCTTAACCTTATATTTCCTGCATAACCTAACATTCAACATCATTCTTCCAAGTAATTTTCCTCTTTCTTTGGAATTTAATACTTCATTAAAGCTAAATCCTATTGCCATATTATTCTTCCTAGCAATTTCACATAACACTTGATTTAATCCTGAATTCCTATAATGCATAAAATCCTTTCCTGCATTCTTCTCAGGAGAAACTAAAACATCTAAATCTTTATTTTCCAATAATTTCCTATTATCCCCATTACTTTCAATTATATTTAACTCTCCTTTTCTTATTTTATTATTAAATCTTATTTTTAATATATCTAATTCTAACTTTTTAATAATTTCACTTTCTTTCTCAAACAATATTATATCTTTAAACATAATAATCAGAGATTTTAGTAACTTATATAAATTGCTATTAATCCTTTATTTTATGAGAATTAATAAAATTATACTAGCTAAACCACGAGGATTTTGTGCAGGAGTAGAAAGGGCAATAGATGTGGTAGAAGAATGCTTAGAAATATTTGGTAAGCCAGTCTATGTTAAACATGAGATAGTTCATAATAAACATGTAGTAGATAGATTAACACAAAAAGGAGCAATAACAGTAGATTCAATTGAAGAAATTCCTTCCGGAGCCATCGCAGTTTTTTCAGCTCATGGATCTCCTCCTGAACATTTTATAAAAGCAAAAGAAAGAGGAATAAAAATAATTGATGCAACCTGTCCTTTAGTTACAAGGGTTCACATAGAAGTTCATATGTTTACAAAAAAAGATTATAAAATAATCTATATAGGACATAAAGGTCATGCAGAAACAATCGGTGTTCTCGGAGAATTACCAGGAAAAATGTTCTTTGTTGAAAATATTGAAGATGTTAATAATCTTAATATAGAAAACCCAGATAAGTTAGTATATTTGACACAAACAACATTAAGCGTAGATGAAACTAAAAATATTATTGAAGCTTTAAAGAAAAGATATACACAAATAAAAGATCCACCAGGAAAAGATATATGTTATGCTACAACAAATAGACAAAGTGCTGTAAAGGAATTAGCAAAATATTGTGATTTAATATTAATTGTAGGATCGAAAAATTCATCAAATTCAAAAAGACTAGTAGAAACAGCTAAAAATGCAAATGTAAATGCATTTCTTATTGATGATTTAAAAGAAATTAATCAAAATTGGTTAGAAAATATTTCTGTTTTGGGTATTAGTTCTGGTGCAAGCGTCCCTGATTATTTAGTTCAAGAAGTAGTAGAATATTTTGTAAAACAAGGAGCTAAAAAAGAAGAATTAAATGTTTTAGAAGAAAATATGATTTTCCAAAAACCTAGAGATTTAAATAGAGTAAAGCAAGAAATGGGGTTATAGAAAACTTTTTAAATCATCATCTTACATAAATTCTTAAGTGATTTATATGAAACCATCAGAAAATAAAATACCAAGACATATAGGAATAATTTTAGATGGGAATAGACGTTTCGCTAAACGTTTAATGTTAAAGCCATGGAAGGGACATGAATGGGGAGCAAAAAAAGTAGAAGCCCTATTTGATTGGTGTAAAGAATATGGAATTAAAGAATTAACATTATATGCTTTTTCCATAGAGAACTTTAATCGTCCAAAACAAGAATTTAATTTTTTAATGAACTTATTTAGAAAAGAATTAACTCGTATGTTAACAGATAAAAGAATAGATAATGATAAAATAAAAACAAATTTTGTTGGTAGGTTATACTTACTTCCAAAAGATATTCAAGAATTAATGCAAAAAAATACCAAAAGAGCAGAAAAATATAATAATTATATAATTAACTTTGCTGTTGCATATGGTGGAAGACAGGAAGTCATAGACGCAGCAAAAAAAATAGCAGAACAAATTAAAAAAGGTAAGATAGATATAGATAAAATAAACGAAGAAACATTCTCTAAAAATTTATATAATAATGATGACGTAGATTTAGTAATAAGAACGGGTGGAGAACAAAGAACATCAGGATTCTTAATATGGCAGGCAAACTATGCAGAATTAATTTTCCTGGATAAATATTGGCCAGAATTCACAAAGAAAGATTTTGCTTATTGTATAGAAGAATACTCAAAACGTCAAAGAAGATTTGGTCATTAAACTTCTATCATAACTCTTTTAACATTTTTGACTTTCTTAATTTTAGTTATTAATTGATTTAAAATTTTTATGTCAGTAACTTTAATAATAAATATACATTCCGCCATATTGTTGTTTATTGTTTTTGCATTTGCCGTATTAACATTAACACCAATTGAATTAATATTATTCATCAAATCAGCTAATAATCCGATTCTATCATCAGCAACAACCTTTATTTTAATTAAAACATTGAAATTATCAAGCCAATTTACATCAACTAATCTATCTTTCTTTGCAATTTTAATATTTTCACATTCAATTTTATGAACAACTATCTTCCCACTTTTTGCACCTATTCCTTTTATTTTATCTCCAGGCAACGGATCACAACATCCAGCAAAACTTATTTTTGGATTAACTATGTTTTTAACTTTCAATAACCCAGAATAACTTTCTTTAGCAACTTCTTTTTTTGTGAAAGCCTTTACAGGAATTTTATCGCTTCCCCTTATTGCTTGTAATATCTTGCTTCTTGCCTTCCCGCTTTTAACAAATTTAAGCCAATCTCTGCTAGGTTTATGATTCTTGTCTGTTATTATCTCAACTATATCCCCATTTTGTAATTCATGATTTAGAGAAACAAATATTCCATTAACTCTTGCTCCACTACATTTATTTCCTAAATCACTATGGACTTCATAAGCGAAATCAATCGGACAACTTCCCTTTGGTAACTCTTTAACTTCTCCCTTTGGAGTAAAGATATAAATTTTATATCCCAAAACATCAACCTTTAAATTTTGAAGTTGCTCTTTTGCATCTTTGCTTTCTTTCTGCCACTCTAATATCTCTTTCATCCATTTTAATTTTTTATTAACATCAAAATCCTTACTTCCTTTATACATCCAATGAGCAGCAATTCCTTCTTCTGCAATTTCATGCATCTCTCTAGTTCTTATTTGAATTTCTAAAGGAAATCCCTTTGGCCCAATAACAACAGTATGTAAACTTTGGTATAAATTATCCTTTGGTTTTGAAATATAATCCTTGAATTTTCCGTCAATTGGTTTCCATAAATTGTGAACAATCCCCAAAACATCATAACATTCTTGAATATCATTAACTATTATTCTTACAGCAATTAAATCCATAAGCTCTCTAAAATCTATGCCTCTAGAAATTTTTCTGTAAATACTGTAAATATGTTTAACCCTTCCATCAATTTGATTTTCTATTCCAATTTCTTTTAGTTTATCTTTTATTAATTTAACAGCTTCCAATATTCTGTTTTCCCTTTGTTTTACAGTTAAATTAAGATTATTTTCTATTTTTTTATATTCTTCAGGATTAATATACTTAAAAGCTAAATCTTCTAACTCTCCCTTAAATTTAGCTAATCCAAGTCTATAAGCAATGGGAGCAAATAATTCCATAGTATTTTTTGCAATTCTTACTTGCTTTTCTTTATCCGAAAAATGTAAAGTCCTCATATTATGTAATCTATCAGCTAATTTTATTACTATAATTCTTATATCATTAACACTTGCTAACAACATTTTTTTCATATTTTCAGTAATAAATTCAGTTTTATCTTCAAAATGTAATTTGTCAATCTGTGTCAATCCTTCAACCAAAGAAGCAATCTCATTTCCAAACTCTTTTTTTATATCTTCAATTTTATATTTAGTATCTTCAGCAACATCATGTAATAAAGCAGCACATATCATTTTGTCATCTGCCTTAATTGTTGTTAAGATCAATGCAACATTATAAGGATGAATAAAATAAGGATCTCCAGAATCTC
>DATDYQ010000088.1:0-16203 GCA_035288965.1 Candidatus Nanoarchaeia archaeon | reverse complement strand
AGAAGAAAATGAAGATTGAAAAGAAAGTTTGGCCTGAATTTTTTCAAGAGATTTTAGATGGCAATAAAACATTTGAATTAAGATTAAATGATTTTGAATGCAATCAAGGAGATATTCTAATCTTAAAAGAATGGGATCCGAACACTAAAGGATATACTGGAAGAGAAATTAAAAAAGATGTTACATATATTCTGAAAACAAAAGATGTAAAATTTTGGTCTGAAGAAGATATAGAAAAAAATGGTTTTCAAATAATATCTTTTAAATAGAACAATAACTTTATAAACAAGAATTTAAGCTTATTCTATATGCACCCAGCAAGAAGACAATTTCAACATCAGAAAGATTATAAGAAGGAAGATCAAGAAGGAGAATTAATACGAGTTAGAACTCCGAGAGATAAAGAAACATTGGGAATTGTAGAACAAAGATTAGGTGCGTCGAGAATGAAAATTAATTGTTTTGATGGCAATGTAAGAATTTGCAGAATTCCTGGAAGATTGAAAAGAAAGTTATGGGTTAGAGAGGGTGACATAGTTTTAGTAGAACCATGGGAATATGGCGAAAGCGATAAGGGAGATATTATTTTTAAGTATAAGTCTAATCAAATTGAATGGCTTAAGTCTCATGGATTCTTGAAGAAATTAGACAATATAGAAGAATTCTAGAAATGTACCAAGAAGAACTAAAAATCCCAAAAGAAAGAATTCCGATTTTGATAGGAAAGAAAGGAGTTACAAGAAGATCATTAGAGAATAATAGTAATACTAAAATTGTTGTTAATTCTAAAGAAGGGGATGTTTCAATAACGGGAGAAGAATCATTAGATGTCTATAACACAAGAATAGCAATACAAGCAATAGGAAGAGGATTTAATCCAAATATTGCTTTATATATAATAACAAAAGATTTTTTGTTGGAAATTGTAAACATAAAAGAATTTACAAGTGATAGTAAAGAATCTTTAATGAGAGTAAAAGCAAGAATTATTGGAACTGAAGGAAAAACTAAACATATACTTGAGCAATATACCAATACAGATATTTCTATTTACGGAAAAACAGTTTCTATTATCGGAGAACCTGAAAATGCAATAATGGCTAGAAGAGCTGTTGAGATGATATTAAATGGAAGCAAGCAAGGAAATATTTATTTATGGCTTGAGAAACAACAGAAAAGTTTAAAAGAAATGGAATCTTACAATAAACAATGAAAAAAAGCTATGCTAAGGGATTATTGATATTGGGAATTATTTTATTAATATTAGCTTTATTACAACCTTTAGTTGTTATTGCTGGAATTGTTTTAATTATAATTGCTATAATATATTTGTATAAGAATGATAAGAAAAAGAAGTAATTACATTTTGTTATCTTAATCTTAGATGACACAAATCGATATATTTAAATAACAACTTTAGAGTGGTTAATTTTAAGATAGATTTATAAGGTTTTTTCTTTATTTCTTTAGTATGGTTGATCATGAAGAACGTAATCAAGAAAGAATACCACCACAAGTTCGATTTAAATATATAAGATCTTTCGAGGATTTTATTGATTGGAGTTATTATAATCGTAAAAAATTTAGAAATACATTTGCTAGTGGAATAGTTGGATTAGTTACGCTTTTTAACACATTTTATATTGTTCCTTTTGGTCATGAAGGTGTTGTTAAAACCTTTGGAGCTTATTCCAAGACAGTAGAAAATGGATTGCATACAAAAGTACCATTATTACAAAGTGTAAAGATGGTTAATGTAAAAAATGTTAGAACTGAAGAATTTGGATATAGGACGATTAAAGCTGATGTGAGATCTGATGTTTTGGGTGTTGATAATGTTAGTAATTATGATCGAGGATTATTAGAAGAAATCGTAAATGATCAAAGAGAACTTGGATATAGCATAGAGGGTGGAAATGCTGCAACCCAAGTTGCTAGTTTACTTCAAGGAGAATATTTACACCTTACAGGAGATCTTAACATAGCAGATGTTGAATTTGCATTACAATGGAAAATAAAAGATGCTGCTGCTTATTTATTTAATGTAAAGGATCCAAGAAAAACATTGAGAGATGTTGCTGAATATAATATAAGGTTAATTACAGGAGATAGATCTGTTGACGAGGTTATAACTATCGGCAGAGGAGATGTTGAATTTCAATCTAAAGAAGGAATACAAAAAACTTTGGATTCTTTTAGTTCTGGAATAGAAATTGTAGCTTTAAAGTTAGGAACGACAAATCCTCCTAGAAGGGTAAAGGCTGCGTTTGATAGTGTTAGCATTGCTAAATCTAACAGACAAACTGCAGTAAATAGTGCATGGAGCAACTATAACCAAATCATTCCAGAAGCAATGGGAAATGCTCAAAAAATTATAAAGCAAGCTAAAGCAGATTCTACAAATAGGGTTAACTATGCTTATGGAGATGTTCAAAGATTTAATGAAACATATAAGGAATATGCAAATGCTCCTGAAATAACTAGGACAAGAATGTATCTTGAAACGTGGGATATATTATTGCGTAATATAAAAATAAAAGCCGTAGAACAAAAAGGAGCAGAAGGTGGAATATTATTAAAATTAGACTTGGATAAAAACAAAGAATGACACTAAAACGCACACTGATAAAAGCTGGAATTGCTGTTGGAGCATTTATAACAGTTTTAAACAGTGTTTTTGTTGTTGATCAAACAGAGCAGGCAGTTATTACAAAAATGGGAAATCCGAAAAGGGTTATTATAAATCCTATTATTAAAAATAAAGAACTGTCTGATCGTTTAAGGGTTGTTTATAAAAACAGAGATGTTTATCTTTCTGAATATCCAGGACCATTCTATGGATTGTATTTTAAAATCCCATTTGTTGAAAGTGTAAATAAAAGTGATAGAAGGATACAGTCTTGGGATGGAACCCCTGAACAGATAACTACTTCAGATAAAAGATATATCTGGGTTGATGCAGCTGCTAGATGGATAATTGAAGATCCATTAAAATATGGTGAGAGTGTGAAAAATTTTACTGGTGCGCAAGCAAAATTGGATGATGTTTTAGATTCTGATACAAAAACCAATATAAGCAAACATCCACTAATAGAATCTGTAAGAAATAGTAATAAAACATTATTGGTTGAAGAAGCTGAATTAAGAGAGTCGATACCAGCAGATACTGTTTTAGTTGGAAGAGAAGGTATTGAAAATAATATAACAACTAGTGCTTCGCTGTCTTGTAAAGAATATGGAATAGGTGTTTTAAATGTTATAATAAAAAGAATTAATTATGTTGAAAGTGTAAAAATAAGTATAGAAGATAGAATGATATCTGAAAGAAAAAGAATATCTGATAGATATATGTCTGAAGGAAGGGGTGAAAGAGATAAGATAGATGGTGATAGAATTCAAGAACAACAAAAAATACTTTCTGAAGCATATAGAAAAGCTGAAAGAATAAGGGGTCTTGCTGATGGAATAGCAGCAAGGGTTTATGCAGAGGCATACAGTAAGGATCCTAAGTTTTATCAATTCTATAAAACATTAAACTTGTATAGGACCATGGGGGATAGTACCAGAAAAGAAGTTGATTTAGTGATAGGAACAGATAATGATTTCTTTAAATATTTAAAGGAGATAGATCCTAAAAAATAGATTTACATTTTTTCTAATCTTTTAATTCTATCATTAATATCGGGGTGTGTAGAAAATAAATTATTAACACCCTTTAATCCACGTAATGGATTTTCTATAAATAAATGGGCTGTTCCTTTGTTTGCTGTATCAACAACTTTATCTTTAGCATCCCTTATCTTTTTTAATGCATTAGCTAAACCTTGGGGATTTCTTGTTAATTGTGTTCCTGAAGCATCTGCTAGATATTCTCTTTGTCTTGAAGCTGCAAATCTTAAAATTTGGGCAATGATTGGAGCAAGTATTGCTAATATTATTCCAATTGCAATGAAGACTAAGACTAAAACTCCACCTTGTTTTCTATCTCCACTTCTTGCTCCTCCCCACAAAAATGAACGTAACATGAAATCAGATAATAAAGCTATAACTCCTACTAAAATTGTTATTAACATCATATATCTTATATCAAAATTTTTAATATGACTCATCTCATGAGAAAGAACTCCTTCTAATTCTTGTCTGTTCATTATTTTTCTTAATCCAGATGTTACAGTAATGGATGAATGTTGAGGATCACGACCTGTTGCAAATGCATTTGGACTATCTTCTTCTATAATGTAAACTTTGGGCATGGGAATTTGGGCTGCTATACTTAATCCTTCAACTGTATTCCAAAGATAAGGATCATCTTCTTTTTTTATTTCTTTAGCTTTATGCATACTAAGAATAATAGAATCTCCTGAATAATATCCAACCAATACCATGATTACCATTATAATAAAAGCGATAATTAAACCGAAAATAGGGGTTGCAAAGAAAAATCCGAAAAAATAACCTAAAGCCATAACTAAGATAAAGAAGATTATAATTAAAACTACAGATTTTGTTTTGTTTGCGCTGATTTCTTCATAAAATGTCATGATTATCATATAAGAATTAAACTTTTAAAGTTATTGTTTCTTTTTTCTATCAGCTACTTTCTTATATCCTATAAAGATTAAGATTAAAATTTCAGCTAGTAAGATGATTACTCTCAAGATTTTGTTAGCATTTCCGAAATATCTTATTGTACCGATTAATAATGTAAGAATACCTCCAAATAAAGCTCCTCCTGATAAGAAATCAACATTCCAATACAATCCAAAGATTATTGCTAATATTCCTATAACTGCCATTATAATGAAAACATTTCTGTTATAAGGCTCTTGAGCTTTCGTAAGATCTCTATTACAATAATCACATTTATCATAAACTAAACAACCTCTAGCATCTTGTTTTGGTACTGGTTGTCCTTTATCTATTTGACATTGTTGAGCTTCTGGACTGGAATAATAATCTGAACAGCTATCATTTACAATTTTGGGAAATGGTTTTTCTACACCATAAGGATAAGGAGAGTTTTTACAGAAATCTTCATATTTTGGTTCTGGATAAAATGCATCTATGGTGAAATAAATAAAAGCAGCAAATAATACTGCAATTCCTACGATTAAAGCTGTTTGCTTAATACTCATAATATTAAAAGAAATTAGAAGTATAAAAATGTTGTGTTAGAAAGATTTATATTTATTCAGATCTATTTATCATTATGGGGATTGAGTTAGGAATATTATTAGCTTTTGGTGCTTTAATCTGTTGGGGATTCGGAGATTTTTTTATTCAGAGATCAACTAGAAAATTTGGAAGTTGGGAAACACTTTTTATTATAAGTTCTTTTGCTACTATTGTTTTATTTCCATTTATTTATAGAGATTTAGCAATTTTATCAAAGAAAGAGATTTTAGTACTTTTAATTGCTTCATCTTGTATATTGTTTGCTGCCTTATTTAATTTTGAAGGTTTAAAGAAAGGAAAATTAGCCATAATAGAACCAATATTTGTCATAGAAGTTCCTATTTCTATTTTGCTTGCTTTTTTTATTATTAATGAAGTTATTGATTCTACGGGATTAATTTTGATAGCAATTTTAGTTATTGGATTAATTTTAGTATCTTTAAAAGATCATTTTACAAAAAGAAGGTGGTTAGAAAAAGGAGTAATCTTAGCTATTATTGGATCCATTTTCATGGGAAGTGCTAATTTCTTTTTTGGTTTGGGATCTAGAATTACAAATCCTTTGATTATAAATTGGTTTGTTAGTATATTTTTAGCAGTTATTTGTTTTGTTTATTTAGTCTTAAATAAGAAGATTAAAAAATTAGTATTAGATGTTAAAAAGAATAAAAGATTAGTTTTAAGTTTGAATATATTTGATAATGGTGCTTGGATATTTTATGCTTTTGCAGCATTATTCGCACCAATTGGCATTGTGGTTGCCATATCTGAGAGTTATATAGTTTTAGCTGTTCTTTTAGGATTAATTATTAATAAGGAAAGATTGATGAAACATCAAAAATTTGGATTAATAATATCAATTATAAGCGCAATAGCATTAGCATTAAAATATTCTTAACCTCTAGAAAATCTTCCTTTTTGACTAAGGGCATCTCTTTCTTCTTCTTCTTTAATTAATCCCGTTTTATAAACTTCAATAACTTCATCATTTTTATATAAACTTCTACCATCCCTATCATTAATTTTATAAATTCCTTCCCAAATTCCGCAAAAAATAATATGTCCGGCAATTCCATTATCATCCCTGAGAGTAAGATAACTTCTTGGTACAATAAATGTTACTATACCTTTACGTTCTAGAAGTTCTTCTACACCATTCAATTTTGTGAATACAGATACATATCTACCGGTTAATCTTAAACTAATATCTTCTTTTTGCATTTTCTTCTCTATTCAAACTTTACTTTAACTGGTTTTTTATCAGCTTCTTCAACTTTAAAGTATTCTTTAGATATGAATCCAAACATTCCAGAAATTATATTAGTTGGAAATCTTTGAATTGCTGTATTTAAGTTAAGAACATTGTCATTATATGCCTGTCTTGCATATGCAATTTTACTTTCTGTTCCAGATAATTCTTCTTGAAGCATTTTGAAATTATCAGAGGCTTGTAATTTAGGATAAGCTTCTGCAACAGCGAAAATACTTTTTAATGCAGATGTAAACATGTTATCTCCTTTAGCTTTATCTTTGATATTCCCAGATAACATTAAAGTTCTTGCTTTTGTAACCATTTCAAATGTTGATTTTTCATGCTTAGCATAACCTTTAACTGTTTCAACTAAATTCGGAATTAAGTCTGTTCTTCTCTTAAGTTGAACATCTATCTGACTCCATGCATTTTCTATTCTATTTCTAAATGTAACTAATAAATTATAAGCTATCATTAACCATAATAAAATAATTACTATGATTGCTATTACAACCCATAATATCACATTTACCATAATAATACTATGAAGTAAAGATTTTTAAAGCTTTTGATTGAGAATTTAAAAAGATAAGGTTTTTATTGTTTTCTTTATTTCTATATCTATGGCATATTTTAAACGGGGTTTTCCAAAAGAAGATGGGGAACATTCTTATGAATTAAAAGATGTTTCTAATGTAAATCACTTATATGAACAACAGAGAGAAGAACATTTTTACAGAGAAACAAGAAATAAACCAATTGTTATAGATGCTAACTTTGTTCCTGAAATTAGCTTTGGTTTTTATGAAGATGGAAAGCTGATGTATTGTGCGTTAATTAATGATGGTTGTGGAAATCAAGTTGTATTCTCAGGAACTTTTAAAAGTATGTTATACTCATTTGAAACATTGGATGATCTAGTTAAAGCATTGGAAGAAACAATAGAAAAGAAATCTCTGTTAAAGAAAAAGATCGTTGCTAAAGGATTAATCCCGATAAATACTCCCCCTTCATTTAATCCAAATCTAAAGGGTAAAAAGCCCGATAAATTAGCAGAAAATGATTTCGATTATGTATCTAAGGAGGTTAATTCCCTTATAAGCAGATTTATAAATCATTAATTCTAAAATATTTACATGATAATAGATCAAATAATTCAATTTATTCCAAATTTAATTGTAAAATTTATAGAAGCTTTAGTTAAACATATAGCAAAAGATTATAGATTTGTTAAAAATAGTTTTGATAGATTTAGGTTAAAAAGAGCAAAAAAGCGAGAAATTAATACTAAAATATTATAAAAAACTTTATATACCATTATTTTTGAGTTCATTTTATGCCAGATCAACCTATAGCAGAACAATTAGCAAAGGGACAAAGGGAGATTTCTATTTCTGAGTTCTTTACAAGAAATAGGCATTTGCTTGGATTTGATAATCCTGCTAGAGCTTTGTTAATGACTGTTAAAGAAGCTGTAGATAATGCTTTAGATGCAACAGCTGATATGAAAGTTTTACCAGAAATTAAATTAGCAATTGAACAATTATCAGAAACGAGATTTAAAGTTACGATAGAAGATAATGGTCCTGGGATTGTTAAAGAACAAATTCCAAATATTTTTGCCAAATTATTATATGGAAGCAAGTTTCATACGTTAAAGCAGAATAGAGGTCAGCAAGGAATTGGAATTAGTGCAGCTGTTTTATATTCTCAATTAACAACTGGAAAGCCAACTAGGATTACTTCTAGAATATCTCCTAAAAAACCATCTCATTATTATGAATTAAATATAGATACTAAAAGAAATGAACCTGTAATAGCAAAAGAGTTAGAAGTTGAATGGGAAAAAGATCATGGAACTAAAATAGAAATAGAATTGGAAGCTAAATATTTGAAAGGAAAACAATCTGTTGACGAATATGTAAAGCAAACAGCTATCGCAAATCCGCATGCTACATTAATTTATTTTAATCCTGAGAAAGAAAAAGTAGAATATTTACGAGGGACAAATCAATTACCAATAGAAAGTAAAGCAATAAAACCTCATCCTCATGGAATTGAACTTGGAACTTTAATAAAAATGTTGCATGATACAACTTCAACAACATTAAAATCTTTTTTACAAAATGATTTTTCAAGAATTGGAAGTGGAACAGCAAAAGGAATTTGTCAGCAAGCCAATTTGTATGAAAAGGCAAGACCTGCAAAAATAGCCCAGCAAGAAGCCGAAGCTTTGTTTAAAGCATTGCAGGCAGCTAAAGTTATTGCTCCTCCAACTGATTGTTTAAGTCCAATAACAAATAATATATTAGAAAAAGGATTGAGAAAAGAAATTCAAGCTGATTTTTATGTTGCAATTACAAGACCACCTACAGTTTATAGGGGTTTTCCATTCCAAGTTGAAGCTGCAATAGCTTATGGTGGGGAATTAGATAAAGAGGGACAAGTTAGATTGATGAGGTTTGCTAATAGAGTCCCTTTACTTTATCAACAAGGAGCTTGTGCAATTACAGAAGCTGTTACAGATAATAATTGGAAACCTTATGGATTACAACAATCTGGAAATAATTTGCCTGCTGGGCCGGCTGTAATTATTGTTCATATTGCATCAGTATGGGTGCCATTTACATCAGAAGCAAAAGAAGCTATTGCTCATTATGATGATATAATAAAAGAAATTAAATTGGTATTGCAAGAATGTGGAAGAAAATTAGCAACTTATATCAGACATAATGTAAAAAATGCTGAGCAAAAAGAAAGAATAGGATTATTTGAAAAGTATATCCCTGAGTTAGCAAGTTCATTAGCTACTCTTTCAGATGAGAAAAAAACAGTTATTGAAGAAAATTTAAAGAAAATATTAAAGAAAAGTATGTCTTCTTTATTAGAAGAAAACGGGGTTGTAAATGACAAAGAAAAAAAGTGAAGAAGAACTAAAATTATTAGGAAAGAAGATAGTTAGCCAGGTTGAGAAAGGTAAAAATCCAGAAATAAACTTCACTTTAAGAAATTTAAGCAATATTGTTTATGATAAAAAATCAAGAACATTAAAATTAGGAGATAAACAAGCTACAAGAAGTTTTTTTAATGTGGCTCATGCTAAAAAGTTTTTGCAAACTGTTGAAGTTGCTTCTATAATCAAAAAAGAGTTGTTAGAATCTGGGAAACATGAGCATTTGAGAGGAGTTTTCTATATGGCTAAGAGAACTATTCCAGGAACTAATGTTAATATAGTTGACGATCAGGTAGAATCAGATAAAGCTATCGAAGATTTAGAAGTTATTAGTGGCTTAAGCAGGGAAGAATTACATGTTTCTGCAAATAAAATGGGAAGTATGGTTGGAAGCATTATATTAGAAGATAGTGGGGATGTTATCAATTGTGCAAAATTGGGTAGGGGTGGTTATTCTGTCCCATCTATTGTTGACGAGATAAAATTTAACAAGGTAGATGCTGAATATGTTCTTTACATGGAAAAAGCTGCAATATTTGAAAGATTAAATGAAGATAAGTTCTGGCAAAAAAATAAGGCTATTTTAGTGACTTCGCAAGGCCAAACTACTCGTGGAATAAGAAGATTATTGCAACGTTTATCTGAAGAAGCCAAATTACCAATTTACGTCCTCTGTGACTATGATATTTATGGGGCATATATTTATTCAGTCATTCGTTATGGATCTATTGCATTGGCGCATACTTCAGATAGATTGACAATTCCAAATGTTAAATATGTTGGAATTACTGGAGATGATGTTATCAAATATGATCTCAAAAGACATTTAATTAAATTAACAGATCAGGATATGGCAAGGATAAAACAGGTCTCTGAATATGATTGGTTTAAAGATAATAAAGATTGGCTTAGACAGTTTAAAATGATGAAAGAATTTAATGGAAAAGTAGAAATACAAGCTTTAAGTGCTAGGGGGATTAGTTTTATTTCTGAAAAGTATTTGCCTGAGAAGATAAAGAACAAAGAATTTTTAGAGTAAATAGCTTTAAATACCTATTTTCTATATAATCATTATGAAAACTATAGCTCTAATCTGCGCATATAACGAAGAGAAACATATAAAAGAAATTATAGAAAAAACTCTAAAACATGTTCCTGATGTTTTAATTGTAAATGATGGAAGTATAGATAATACTGTAAATGAAGTTAAAAAAACTAAGGCAAAAATTGTTAATCATGAGATAAATAAAGGAAAGGGTGAAGCATTAAAGACTGGATTTAATTATTGCCTAAAAAATGGATATGAAAATATAATAACTTTAGATGGAGATGGACAACATGATCCAAATGAAATTCCTTTATTATTAAATAAGATGAATGAAGGATATGATATTGTTATTGGGACAAGAAAAAGAAATAAAATGCCAATAATAAGAAAAATATCTAATACTATATCTTCTAATCTAGTATCAAAACGAGCGAATATAGAAATAAAAGATTCACAATCTGGATTTAGAGTTATTAATTCAGAAATATTAAAAAATCTTAATTTAGAAGCAAGTAATTTTGATTTGGAAAGTGAAATTTTAATAAAAGCAGCAAAGAAAGGTTATAAAATTGGAAATGAAAACATTACGACAATTTATGCAGATGAAAGAAGCAAGATGCACCCTATAAAAGATACATTAAGATTTTTTAAGGTAATTAATCAAAGCAAGAAATGGTAATGTTTTTAAACTTACTAAATAATTTCTAAATATGGATTTTGATTATAAAAGAGAGTTGCAAAGAAAAGGTTTTCATTTATTGTCTTTATTCTATGTTTTTATTTTTTATATATTCTTTCCATACAATTCAAAACTTGGTTTGTTTATTTTAACAGCAATATTACTTTTTCTTATACAGGTAGAATTTTTTAGATTAGAATTAAGAAAAGAAATACCAATAATATCTATGATATATAGAAGGATAGCAAGAAGAAAAGAGAGAAATCAATTAGCTTCATTAGTTTTTACGACGATAGGAATAATATTAACCTTTGCAATTTTTGATGTTAGGATTGCGACAGCTGCTGTTTTGATGATGATATTTGGAGATGCAATAGCTGCATTGGTTGATAAAAAATTTGGTAAACATAAAATTCCAAGATTTGAAAACAGATCTTTTGAAGGATTTTTTTCCCAGTTGATTGTAAATTTAATAATTGGAATAATATTTGTCAAAGCAAGTTATTCTTTAGTTCCTTTATTCTCATTTATAAAGGCTACATCTTTTAGCGGAGCAATAATATGGCCCGCTGTATTAATAATGGCATTTACAGCAACATTTGTTGAAACTGTTACAAGAAAAATTGATGATAATTTATTAATTCCTTTGTTTGCTGGATTTAATGGGCAATTAATTTTGATAATATTAAATTTCTTTATATAATTACTGTTTTAAAGTTAAAACTAATCTTTAAAAACTATAATTTATTAATAAAATTGAGGTGATATTCAAATGGCAAAAAGAGCTATGAAAAACGGAATGAATGATATGAATGCAGGAATGAGGTGTCCATGGTGTGGTAAACCAAATTGTGGATGCATGCGCGGAATGTTGACTGTCAAGGGAATAGTGTTAATATTGCTCGGATTAGGACTATGGCTTGGTTGGTTTAACCTACAAACAACATTTGTGATATTGTTTTTATTAATGGGACTTAAATTGTTAATTTTAGGATTAAAGAAAGGATATTAATTTTCTTTTTCTTTTTTAATCAACTTTGGAATTATGTTCTAAAAACCAATCAATAAAGTTTTTATAATGTGAAGAACCTTTATAGTTTATTTTACGCCACTCTAAAAATTCTTCCGGATTCATCTCTGCTAATGTTTTATTACTTTCTTTAGGAATAAATATCAAACTTAATTTTGACCATAGATGTTTTTGCATCACTCCTTTAGGATTAAATGATAAATTTCCCTTAACTTCATAAGAGAAATATCTTGGCGATTCTAAAGATTTATCCATATAAGCTAGACAATGTTGAAATTCACAGTTTCTTTCTTTACCTTCACATAACTTTAAAATGCCTTCAATACCTATAGTTTCTAATGCAAAATTAACAAATGCTTTTGGAAACCCATTTAAAGAATGTATATAAAATCCGGCATCTAAAGATACGACTGGTTTCTTTAACAATCTGTATGCAAAAATTACTTTTTCTCCAGCTATTTCTTTTACATCATCAGATCGGGGTTCTGGTAATTCTAAAGGTTTGTGTATCAATCTGATATTTGTGTTTTCTAACTCTCTTTGTAATGATTGTACTTTTCCATAATTTTTTGTTGCATAATATAGTTCCATAATTATAGAATACATAAAAAAATATATAAACTTAATTAAAAACTTTGTTAAATGTAGATTAATGGATAAAAGTTAGACATTATAGAAACCTTTTTAAAACGAGTTATTTGTTGTTTTTTTATGCCTCTGTAGCTTAGCCTGGTAGAGTCCGCGGCTGTTAACCGCGTGGTCGCCGGTTCAAATCCGGCCGGAGGCGCTTTTATTCTACCTTAATAATTTCATGCCTATCCGCACCTGTAGAAACATAACTTATTTTTACATCTAAAAGTTTTTGTAATCTATCTATATATCTACTAGCATTGCCTGGCAATTGTCTTGAATATCTCATGCCTGCTGTAAATCTTCCTTTCCATCCAGGCAAAGTTTCGTATACAGGAATGGATCTTCTTTGAGTAGAAGCATTTGTTGGGTAAATATCTGTAATTTCCCCATCTATATTATAATGTGTACTAATTTTAATTTCATCAAGATAATCAAAAATATCTAATTTTGTTAATATTAATTCATTTATTCCATTTATTCTTATAGAATGTTTTACTAAAGGTACATCAAACCAACCACATCTTCTTGGTAATCCTGTTGTTGAACCAAACTCATTTCCAGCATTTCTTAATAAATCATCTAATTGTGGTTCTACTTGAGTTACTAATGGTGCTTTTTTATCTTTATCAACTCTAGTTGTATAAACTTTTGCTACTCCGATTACATTATCAATCAAATTTGGTCCTATGCCTCCACCAGTACTCGCTCCACCAGCTACACAATCTGAACTTGTAACAAATGGATATTGTCCGTGATTAATATCTAGTCCACCTCCTTGGGCAGCTTCGAATAAAACTTCTTTATTATTTTTAATTGCTTCATTTAATAAATAAGAAGTGTTTGTAACGTTTTTTCTAAAATTGTCAGCTAATTTTGTTAATTCCTCTATGTTATTATGATTTTTTATAAAACTTGATCGGGGATCTAAATCGTCTATTTTATCTAAGTTCAATAAATCATCTATTCTTATTCCTTCTCTTAGATATTTTCTTGAAGCTGATTGCTTAACGCCCTTTCCTGTGCTTTCTCCATCCTTTTTTGCTTCTTGAACATCTTCAGGAAGAATTATGTGTGCACAGTCGCTAATGTAAAGAAATTCTCTTGGATCAAAACCAAATTTTTGTTCTATTTCATTACATTCTCTTGTTAAAGAGTATAAATTTATTTTTACTGCTGATGCAATCACGCAAGTTTTTCTTTGCAATATTCCAGAAGGAATTAAATGCAGGACTATCTTTTTACCATCAACAACTAATGTATGCCCTGCATTGTCTGCTCCGTCATATCTAGATACAATATCACTGTTTTCTGCTAAGAAATCAATTATCTTACCTTTACCTTCATCACCATATTGTGCACCTACTACTACTCTAACTGTCATTGCGGAAAGTCCAATAATCTTGTTATTTATAAATATTCATCTATTTTTATGATATGGTAGTAGAATATATTCATTAGATTATGTCATTCAAAATGTTTATAAAGCATTTATTTTTGAATTAAGATTAAGGGCCTGTAGTTCAGCCTGGTTAGAACGAACACTTCTCATTTCATGAATATGTGCGCGTAAAAGATATAAGGTTTGTTGTTTTTAAGGTATTATGCAGAAACATATTATAAAAGCGATAACTAAAGATTATAAAAATGGGTGTTCTTTGAGAAAATTAAGGGATAAATATGGTTATGAAATTAATACATTACATTATAACTTGAAGAAAAAGAATGTTCTTAGAACAATCAAGATAGTTAGATCCGTTAGGAATAATTCTTTATTAATCGGACTTTTTATTGGATTGTGGGCAGGAGATGGTTCTAAATTTAGAGAAAAATGGATGTATACTGTGAAGATACATCTAAATAAGAATGATAAAGAATTAATTAAACTAATTAAAAAATTAATGCTAAGATTGTTTGATATTAATGTAAACCTTTCTACTGAGAAAAACAATAATAAAGGAACTATAAGATTTAGATCTAGATTTATATATGATTTTATCGACTTATATTTAAGTTATAAAGAATACAAAACGTTAACAGTTCGTTTAAAGAATGTTAATAAATATCCTAAAAATTTTTTAAGAGGATTTTTATTAGGAGCAACCTTAAGTGATGGTTACATAAAGAAAAGGTTTGTATATACTTCCATATCAAAAAATTTAATCAGAGATATAGATCTAATATTAAAAAAATTTAATTATAATGCTGCTGTATACAAACAAGATAATCACCGTAAGCACAGATTATATAATCTTGTTTTAAATCCTTCTCAGACTGTTAATTTTAAAGATTTTCTTAATAAAGTGATAAGAGAATGTAATTCTAATAAAAGTATAGAACAACTTAAGGGATATAACCAGTAAGCTTTATAAATGATTATAAGTGGTTTTATTTATATGGGCCCATAGCTTAGCCTGGCTGGAGCACAGGAGAAATCCGCTCAGTCGACTGATATGCTTCGGCTAAGACATCGAGAGTTAAAAAATAACCGATTAAGGTCGGCGGTTCAAATCCGCCTGGGCCCACTTTTAATTAAGCCGGTTCAGTTAATCCTTCTAAACCTGTAGATCTTTCTTCTCTTTCATATTTACCTCTATTTTTTATTCCAAGACTTGTTAAGCGATATTCTCTAGCTCTATTCTCCTCACGAATCATTAATTGTTTCAATTCTTCGGGTGTTTTATATTCTCTTAACCTATATTCACAAAAACCTTGTTCTTCTAGATGATTTAAATGAACATAAATAGCGCCTAGATTTACATCTGGTCCGAAAATAGTCTCCCTTCTAATTCCTCTTTTTTCTCTTAATTCATCTCGTATTTCTAAAGGTGCTTTCCAGACATGATAGCTTAATGTTTGATATACATCAAATTCTGTTGTTTTTACCATATGTATTTATAGTATATATATCGTTTTTTAAAGCTTACTATCTTATCTTTGCACCATTCTCAATATCAACTGTTAAGAACTTAACTTTTCCATCTTTTTCAGCTGCCAATAACATTCCTTTACTCTCAATTCCACGAAAGGTTTTAGGTTCAAGATTTGTTAGGACAATAACTTTCTTATTTAATAATTCATCTTTAGAATAAAAAGCTCTTAATCCAGCAACTAATGTTCTTTGTTCATCTCCTAAATCAATTTTTAAAACATATAATTTATCTGCATTTGGATGATCATTAACTTCCAATATTTCAGCAACTCTTAAATCTAGTTTACTAAATTCTTCAAAACTTATCATGTTTTGCCTCCATTTCAGCTTTTAATTCAGAATAAAAATGATCAAAGTTAATAGTTTTATCTACTCCATCATCTTTAAATTGTTCTAGGAATTTTATCATCTCATCATCTTTTAA
This sequence comes from Candidatus Nanoarchaeia archaeon, assembly GCA_035288965.1. Classification (GTDB taxonomy): domain Archaea; phylum Nanobdellota; class Nanobdellia; order SCGC-AAA011-G17; family JAGVZF01; genus DATDYQ01. The sequence goes on along the minus strand of DATDYQ010000088.1, from coordinate 80 downwards.
TAATAAAGCTAGATAATAAGAGTATTTGAATTTTTTTTCTTTAACATTTTCTTTTAATTCATTAACTAGTCTTTCTTGCA
>DATDYQ010000087.1:0-2896 GCA_035288965.1 Candidatus Nanoarchaeia archaeon | reverse complement strand
AATTTTAGTTAAGGAATGCTGAACTGGAAGAGCTCCATTTACATCTGTGTTTGCTATTCTTGCTATCTGTTTGAATTGAGATTTATCCATTTTTAAAGTAGAAAATTGGGTTTTATTGGGATTTATAAAACTAACTGTTTTTAAAGATAAGAAATATCTTATTGAGAATTTGTATCTTTATTGATATGGAAATATCTCCTTTCTATGTAATTAAAAAATTTATCTAAACTTGGACGTATGTATTTTTTATTTAGATAACCAGTTACAGAGAAAACCATAGCGCAGCTAGCTATTCCCACAGATGTAGCAAGTAATTTATCTTCAATAGAATATTGCTTTGTATTTGGATCAAGAATAGTTAAAATACCTGTTAAAGCACCAATAGCTGCTCCAGCAATTGCTCCGCGCTTTGCGCCAAACTTACGCATGTCCATATAATCATCTAGTTTTTGTAATAGAGCCATTTTTAATTGTTAATAAAGAAAAGTTTAAAAAGGTAACGTTTTTAAATTTTGATTAACAAGCTATTTAAAGATTTCTTTATATTTATTTAATATGACTTTTAGACTATTATTCAGTTCAGATTTGCATGGAAATGAAATTCAGTATAATAAATTTTTTAAATTTGCTGAACAAATTTCTGCTGATATATTAATACTTGGAGGAGATATATCTCCGAAGGATAAATATGAAAATTTTATAGAGAATCAAAGAGAATTTTTTAAATATAAACTACAAGAAAAAATTAAACAATTCAAGAGGAAATCTCCAAAATCTAATATATATTTAATGATGGGAAATGATGATTGTGCAGTTAATTTAGATGTTTTAGATAATCCTGATCTATATCAAAACATTCATGGAAAAAGACTAAAAATTAATGATAATTTTGATATAGTTGGATATTCATTTGTTCCAATAACCCCCTTTAAACTAAAAGATTGGGAAAAGTTTGATATGAGTAATGTTCCAATATATTTAAAAGAATATTATGAATATAGGAAGAAAGTAAATTATAGACTTGATGGATTTAAAAGCACGAAAGATGGATGGGTTGATTTTTTATTTGATAATGACATGGAAAAATCAGTTTCCATACAAAAAGATTTAGAAAATGAGATTTTTACAAAAAATGCAGGAAAAACAGTTTATGTAATCCACACACCACCAAATAATACAAATTTAGATCAGACTATTAGAAAAGATAATGTCGGTAGCATTGCTGTAAGACTGTTTATTGAGAAATATCAGCCCTATTTAACCTTACATGGGCATATCCATGAAACTGTTGATGTTTCTGGAAAATTTAAAGACATTATTGGAAATACATTATGTATGGCTTCTGGAAATCATAATGTTGGAGAAGATTTAGCTGTTATTGTTTTAGACTTGGATAAACCAGGAGAAGCTAAAAGATTCAAGATATAAGAATTGATATAAAATTATTACTATTATCTTAATTTTAAGAATAATATCCTTCTTTCTTTAATATTTTATATAACTCTTTTGCCTTCTTTGTTAATCTATAATCATCAAGAAACCCACCTTCATCAGTTACTAACCCTAATTTTTTCATGAGATCTCCATGTTTATAATTTGAATTTAGTGAAGGTCTTCTAGAATTTTCTGAAATGCGGGCTTTTAATATCCATGCAATATCATTCACTATTTTTTTTATATTAACTTCTTTACTTACAGCTTGTTCAAGTTCACTTAAAGCTTCCATAAGAAATAATTATTAAGAAAAGTATTTAAATTTTTGCTTTCAAATTGGTTAGTTTCCAACAAATAATTTATATTTGTCTTCTTCATTGAGTTCCATTAATAATCTTTTGATGACTGTAGTTTCAGGATCTGGCATTAATTTTACTCTATTTTTAATATCTTCAAAATTTTCAAATTGTTTCTCTTCCCTTTTCTCTATGATTTCCCACATATGTTTTTTACCTATACCAGGAAGCAATTCAATTTGATGTCTTCTTGTATTTATTGGACCTGCTTTATTGAAGAACTCTACAAACTTAGCTTCATTCTTCTTTACTAAATCTTTTATTACATAATCTAATTCTAATTTAGCTGTTTGAGTTAATTTATCTAGATTAATTTTACCAATAATGTGATGAATATCTTCTCTTTTACCTTCGCCCATATAAACTTCTTGGTTAGCAGTAAGATTTTTTCCTCTTTTAGGAACTAATTCAAGTAGAATAAAGTGAGATTTTCCTATAGCTTGAGCTACCGGAGTCTTGCGATGTACTGGCCTTGGATCGAATGGATAGCCGTTTGGCAAATAATCTAAGATTATTGCGTATTCTTCTTTTGATTTTGGATTCATTTTTCTTGGGTTTTATATTATTAAACATGTTTTTTCACTATATCCAGTATCTTAGATAATTCCTCTTGTTTTAATGTAGTTGATTCTGAGGTTAAGACAGCTCTCAAGCTGTCCATGTCTCTTGGTTGTATGTCTATTATTTTGATAATATGAGATTGTTTAAGTCTTTGGAGCTTTAATGATTCTAGATCTGCTTTAAGTTCATCTGCTTTTTTTTGCTTTATCTTAACTGTATTATTTAGATATTCTTCTACTTTTTTAGCTCTGAAATTTAATTCTTTGTCTCGCTTTTTTATTTCAGATAGTTTTTCTTTCATTTCTATTAATGAAATTGGTGTTTCTGATATTGTTTGTAGTTCTGCCATTTTATGCCTTCTTTAAATGAATTGGATGGATTATTAATGTTTTTAATTTATTTCCATCTTTGATGTTTACCTGATAACAAACTCCTTGTTTTTTTACTATAGTTCCTGATAAACCATGAAATCTTGGAAAATAAACTCCTTTATGTATTGATGGATTTGTATTGAGATATACTTTTTCTCCTAAATTAAATGATTG
>DATDYQ010000086.1:0-8522 GCA_035288965.1 Candidatus Nanoarchaeia archaeon | reverse complement strand
AAAATGGAACAAGTATTTGAAGATAAAATTGTAACTTTAACTCAGAGTGCGATAAACAAATTTATGTCATTAGCTGAGAAACAAGGAAACAAAGATAGTGGATTAAGAATAATAATAATGCCTGGTGGATGTGCAGGATTACAATATGGATTTGATTTAGTGAAGAAAGGCGAGAAAGCAGATTTAGAGGTTGATCAGAATGGATTTAAAGTATTTGTTGATAAAGAAAGTGTACATTTAATAAAAGGAATGACAATAGATTATGTTGAAACATTAAATGATATTGGATTTAAAATGAATAATCCGAATGCACATAATACTTGCGGTTGTGGAACTAGTTTTGGATAGATCTATTCAGGAAAGTTATGTTTTTTAAAAAGATTATCAATTTTTTGATTTATTTTTTTATCTAAATCAACTTCACAAATGTTAGCTAGAATAATTGCTTCTAGGATTACATCAACTATTTCTTCCTTAAGATTATTTTCATCAAATAAATCTGGACGCATTTCCTTATTTGATAATTGTCTTGCCACTTCACCTAATTCTTCCGCTAAATGAATAAAAGATAATTCTGGAGTTATATCAAAATTCTTTATTGATGCTCGTTTCTTAGCAAAATTAACTATTCTTTTTTCTATCTCATTAATATCCATAATAATAAAGTTCCTTTTAAGTTTATTAATTTATCGGATAATATTGGTCGCGTTGAAAAAGTATATTAACCCATGAGCCATATGGCTGCATGGGGGTTAAACGTTAGGTGTTTAACCATGAAAAAAGAAGCAAGACTAGTAAATAAAATTAAGCGTTTGCTCAGAAGAGCAAACATTCCAAGATTTTTGCATCATTTTGGGCCAAAGAAATACGAATTCTATCAGCATGCATTAGCATTCTTGATAATGCGAGAATGCAGATTGGGATATAGAAGAGTCAGCAGACTTCTAAATGATCTTGGATTGGAAACTCCAAGCTATTCGGCATTAGCCAAGATGATTGCTAGAATGCCGAATGTTATTTGGAACAAATTGCTTGAGATAAGCAATTTGCAGAAACTAAACATCGTTGCTATTGATGGATCTGGTTTGTCAAGACCATTACCAAGCCCATATTACTATCGGAGAATTGACAAACCATATCCGATAGATATCCCGCTGAAGCATTCAATTGCTGTCGATACGAGGACGAGAAAAATAGTTGCTATAAGAATAAGGGCAAAGAATTCTCATGACATCAAAGATGCAAAATATCTTATCAGAAGGTTTCCTTCTGAAGCTAAATGTTTGGTTGCTGACAAAGCATATGATGCAGAATGGCTGCATCAATTCTGCAATGAGCTTGGAATTAAAGTTTGCATTCCAATAAGGAATTATGGAAAGTCGAGGTTTAAGAGATGGACATTGAGAAGAAAATCTAAATGTGATCAAAGAACTTATCGCAGGAGAACAACTGTTGAATGTGTTTTTTCAGCAACAAAAAGAAAATTCGGAGCTAGCTTGAGCTCTGTTAAAATCCACACAAGAAGAGCTGAAGTATATTGTAGGGCTCTCGCCCACAATATTATTTTTTGGATTTTAAAAGACTTTCAACGCGACCGGATAATATTTAGTAATCTATTTTAAAACTTCAAATATTTGTTCAGAATAACTCTTATATTTTACCTGAAGCTTCTTCTAATTCTATAAGAATATGTTTCTTATCAGGAACAGAAATATAAATTTCTTCACCTTTTTTTATTCCTAAACTTCTTATGATATTATTATTGAAATAAATGCCCAATCTATCTTGTGATAGTTTGATAACTTTCTGTTTAATCTTCAGGGGAGTTTCTCTTAATTCTTCAATTACTTTTTTTGATGAAATTGGTTCAAACTCAAAGTAATCACAATTAGTGCATTGATAACTAATAGCCTTGTTGCTAGCTCCATGTATATTAACTTCTACTTTTTTCAAATTTGCATTGCATTTTGGACATTTCATTTTTATTGTTTTTTTGCGTTAATTACATATAATGTTTTATTTTCTATTTTGAACAGGATGTAATAACCATCTTTCTCTATTTCGAATTTAGTTCCTTTTTTTCTTGGATTCTTTGTTGTAAGAATAATTTCCATAACCTTATGCCAAGGAACTTCTTTTTCATGGTATTCTAAGTAATGTTCTATTGGCTCTATATCTGTGAAATAAACCATTATAATCCCTATAGCATAAATGTAGTCTTTTTTACTATATAAACTTTTCGCTTATTTTAAAACTTCAAATATTTGAGCAGAATGATTTTTAGTATCTACTTTCTTTATTATTTCTTTAATTTTTCCATATTTATCAATAATAAAAGTTGTTCTTATTATTCCCATATATTTTTTTCCTAGAAAACTTTTCTCTCCATAAGCGCCATATTTTTTACAAACAGAAGCATCAGGATCTGTTAATAACATGAAAGGAAGCTTATATTTTGCTGTAAATCTTTGATGAGAGATATCATTATCCATTGAAACTCCTAGAACAACAACATTTTTTTTCTTGAAAGTTTCGTAATTATCACGAATGTTGCAAGCTTCTAATGTACAACCTCCTGTAAAATCTTTTGGATAGAAATAAAGAACAACATCTTTACCTTTAAAACTAGATAAAGAGATATGCATTCCATGAGTATTTCTTAAAGTGAAATCTGGGGCCTTATCTCCAACTTTTAACATTTTAAACTCCTAACAATGATATATGTTTTCTTCCATCATAACCATTTTCAATATAATGAAAAAACTGAATACTTTCTTCTCCCATTTGCCAGCATAACAATATTTCTTTGTCTTTATCTTTTGCATAAAAATCAACTAAACCTTTGCTAATGTCTTTTAATATACATCCAGTTGATTCTATTTCTTCTATTAATTTATAAAACTCATAATTCAATTTGTGAAAATCTTTGTTTAATTTGGTTATTGTTTTAGCATTAGATTCATTAAATTCATCTACTTGAACATCAACTAAACTAAAAACAGCTAGTTCTTGCTCTATCTTTCTTAGTTTTATTAATGATTTTTTAATTAAAGGAAGCTGTTTATTTGCTTCTGTTAAGGTGAAATATTTTTTATCTTCAAATTCCAGAGATTCTTTCATTAGATATTAGAATAAGTTATTATTTATTAATCTTATGAATTTACCATCTCTCAGATTTAATCTTTTCTATTGGAATACCGAGTTCTTTTAAAGAATCAAAGATTGTAGTTACCATTTCAGGTGGACCACAAATGTAGATTAATGTTCTTTTAGGATCTTTAATATATTGTTTAATCAAATTAGGAGTGATTCTACCGGTTAAACCTTGCCAATTTGTTCCATCTGGACGAGTGATTGTATGAATTACTTTAAAGTTTTTATATTTATTACTTAGATCATTTAATTCTTCATTATAGATAATATCATCTGGAGTTTTTGAGCTAAAGATTAATGTAACATTTGCTTTAATATTATTATCAAGAATATATTTTGATATTCCACGTAAAGGAGCAACACCTGTTCCAGCTCCGATTAAAATAACGTCTTCATCTGAATCTTTGTAAGTAAATAAACCATGAGCTGTTGAAATATCAACTAAATCATTTTCTTTTAAATTTAAAAACCTTGGAGAGAAATAACCTTTATCATAGATTTTTACTGTAACCTGGATGAAATTTCCTTCTGTTGGTGAAGATGAAATTGAATAGGCACGTTTTTCTATTTTATTTTCAGTTGGATGAGGTAAACCAAGCATTACAAATTGTCCTGGAATAAAATTATAGTTTTCAGCCTGGAATCTATATGAAATTACATCTTTAGTATCTTTAATAACTTTTATTAGCTTTAGTTCCATATTATTTTAGGAAAATTAATGATTTATAAAGATTTATATTAAGCTTTTTTCATAAAAACCTAGGATATAAGATAGGGCATGAGATGCTCTTAAAGGCTTTTTATTTTCGTTTGTTAATTTAAACATAAAATCTAGTTTATCTCTTGTTTCTTGAGTTAGACCATATTTTTCATCACCAAATAAAAAAGCTATAGGTTTATTATTATTCTCTATAAATTTTGAGAAATCCTTTTCATTTAATGAAGCTTTTATTGAGAAGCCAATTTTTATTATATTTTTTGGCAATTCTTTTATTAAATTTATTTTAAACCTTTCATATGGAACTCCTTTTGTCATTTTCTTTGCTTTATTTAATGATGATTGGAATCTTTGACTATTATCTGTCAATATTGATAATTGTAATCTGAAGATGTAACAAAGCCTGATAAAATCTGAAATTTCAATAACAGATCCTGGATTCTCTAGAATAACTTGGATATTTTTTACTTCTGGAATTAGAGAATGATGTTTGTTCCATAATGATTGAGTTGAAAAAGATAATCTGTAAAATATCTTGTTTTCTTTTTTAACAAATTCTATGTAAATTATTAATTCAGGAGAATCTTCTTCGTATTGCATATTTTCTTTTTTAAGTAAAGAGTTAATTCTTTTATATATTGAACGTTTAGATATTGGGATGTTTGTTATGAATTTTGTCATAACAGCAAATGTTTTATGTTTTTTATCCAGATGATTTAATAAGGATTTTCTGAAATCTTCAAATGTCTTTAGATGAGTAAAAGGAACTTTAATTTCGGCTAATCTAGAGATTTCATCAAAAGAGATTATTTTATTGACATCATTACTTGTTGTTAGAATTAAATGATTATCTTCTTTTTCTATAGAAGCATCTTTTAATATTTCTTTTATTTTCTTTTCTAATTTTTCTAATGAAATAGAAAACTTGTTTAGGAATAATATATATTGCATAAAAATTTGTTATTTAAGGGATTTATAAAGTTGTTGAAAATAGAAAATATTATAAATAAGTTAAGATTATGATTAATTATGAGAATTGATAAAATCAAGAAAAGAACAGTATATACACGTGATGAATTATTTGGTCATGGATTTAATATTGCTGGACAATGGTATGATTATGTATTTACAACTTTGGCTGTTTTATATTTTGTAGCTGGAATTGTATTGATGAATTTATAGTTATTTGGATGCCATTATTTCTATAACATCTAGATGTTTTAGTTTATGATCACGACCAACAGGAAGCTTTGATTTAACATCTATTGCTTTAATAAAATTCTTACCGAAATCAGTATGCAGACGATAAGCAAAATCTAAAGCTGTTGAATTTTCTTTCATCAAAAAACAATCAGGAAGAATATTGCCTTTACTATCGCTTAATTTATTTAAACCACCTGGGAATATTGCGATATACTTTAAATTATCAAATATAATAGAATTAAGAATTTCTTGAACACCTGTTGAATTATATTTTTGTAAGATATTTTCTTTTATGAAATTTAATCCTTTTTGTTGCTGTTCTGAAAGCTCTTTTATAATTTTAAAATCATTACTGCCTGGAATATATTCTATTAAATTATGTTTTGCTGCTTCTTTTAATGCTAGTTCAGATTCTGATGAGCATGGAATTATTGTATAATTTGGAAATTCTTCTTTTATCTTTTTAAAATTTTCATAAGCTCCTGGAATATCTATTTTATTTGCTGCTATTATCATAGGTTTAGTTAAAATTCTCAGTTCAGTAGCCAATGAAAGCAAATCTTCTTCTGTCCATTTTAATGGAGACTCATGAAAATTTAATGTTTTCATAACTCTTTCCATAATTTCTTCTGTGACTTTTAGTCCAGAAAGCTGTTTAGCTAGAGTTTTTGCTATTTCTTTTTTATCTTGCTGCATTGTTCTAGCTAATTTATCCCAGCCTTTCTTTAAAATATTAAGATACCAATAATTTAATTCTGTTTCTAAGAATCTTATATCATTTCTTGGATCGTAACTTAATGGAGCAAGAACTTCCCCTTTTTCATTTGTTGAACCTGAAACATCGATAACATGTATTAAAGCATCTGCTTGATTTAAATCATTAAGAAACTCTAAACCTAGGCCTTTACCAAGATGAGCATCTGGAACCAAACCAGCAACATCCAAAAGTTCAACTGGAACAAAACGTTTATGATTAAGACAATAACCTTCTCTTGGATTACATTGAACTTTGAAAAATGAATCAATGCAATCTATTTTTACATATCCGATACCATGATTTGGTTTAATTGTTGCAAAAGGATAGTTTGCTATTTCTACATCTACTAAAGTACTGGCTTTGAAAAATGTTGATTTTCCGCAATTTGGTTTACCTACTACGCCGATTAACATAGGAAAATAGATTAAAAATGTTATTATAAAGCTTACTGAAAAGGTTTTTATATGTAAATAATTATTGAAAACAAGAAAAGAGGATGAAAAAGCTAGCTTTAATCTTAGTAATGTTGTTAGTAATGGAATCTTTTACTTTTGGGCAGATTGATTCTATAAAGATTAAAGATGTAAATGTTAATGATAATCAAATACAAATATTAGTTGAAAATAACTTTAATCAAGACTTTGTTAAAGAATTATTTGTTATTAATGGAAATAATGAAACATTACAAGAAGTTGAGTTAAAGGCTTTTGAAGCTAAGTTTTTTATTATTAGTTATGATACTGAGATTAAATTGGAAACGTTACAAATTATTGTTGATGACAATACGGCTAATTATAGGTTTACTGGACAAGAAGATACGTTTGTTATTAATCAAGAAACAAGTCAAACAACTGAATTAACTCAGGTAGAAAGTAATTCGCCTATAAGTTATATTTATTCAGCTGGAAGAGTGGCTAAAATACAAGATAATAATGTTATTTACTTTCAATCTGATAATGTTGGAAGTACAAGTTTAGAAACAGATAACATTGGAAATGTTAATTTTAAAGCTAACTATCTGCCATTCGGTAAAGAGTTAAGTTTTAGTTCTATAAATAATGAAAGATACGGATTTACAGGCAAAGAATATGATGCAGAAAGTTCATTAAATTACTTTAATGCTCGTTACTATAATCCAAGCAATGGAAAGTTTATTAGTAATGATCCTGTTTTTAAACCAACTGAAGGTGGTTATCAATATGTTATAAATAATCCGTTAATAATTACAGACCCGAGTGGAATGCAAGATGAAACATCTTTTGGCAAACCAACTTTTGAATCCGACTCTGGATACAATAGTGAATCTAGAATTAGATTTAATAGAGATTATGGAAAAAAAGCAAATTATGATATGTCCATACCTGTTGATTTTAGTTCCGTATTATCCGATGATGGAGAGGTAGACCTGCCTTTAGATATAGCTCCTTCAAGAGTTATTACGTTGGAAATGATAACAAAAGAAAGTGTTAAGAAAAAATATGGGCCATTAGTTGCTAGAAGGGGGGGTTATAGAAAAATTACGCCCAAAGCATTAAAACATATAAATCAAAAATTCTTTTCAGAAGGGAACCTTGCTGTAGTTCCTCCTGAATATTATATTGGACCTGGAGTTCCTTTGGCAAATGTTGAAACATTAGAACATCTTATTTCTTTTATTGAGGGAGAGATTATACCCTTGGGATATAAGGCAAAAATAGTATATGGATTAAGAACAGCTAGAGAACAAGAAAGAGTTAGTAATCTCGATCCAGATTTAAGTGCACATTATAATGGGGGTAGGGGGATTGATGTATCTTTCTATGATGATAAAGGAAATTTAATTAATTTAAGAACAAGACGTTTAAGAGGTAAAGCTTTAGAATTAAATAGGGTATTAGAAGAAAGATTACCTGATTATGGATTATGGAGACCTTGGTGGATAGAAAAACATAAACCAGGAAGCAGAGATAGAAGACCTAAAGAGAGAAACCATATCGAACTTGAAGATTAATATTCCTCTAATTCTTCTGCCTTTTTTCTTGCAATAGCTTCATTTTTTTCATCATCTAAAGAGTAATAAGCAGCTGCTAAAATATAATATGCTTGAGAAGTTTCTTCAATTTTTACTAATTTTTTTGCTAATTCCAAAGATATTATTTTTTTCTCTAAATTATTAGATGTGGAATAATGAAAAGATAAACCAGCCAATGCTTCAATATTTTCAGAATTAAATTCTAAAGCTTTTTTATAATAAACTTCTATACTATCTGCATAAGTAGAAATTCCTTCATCTGCTAAATTTTCATATAATCTAGCTGTATTGCTGTAAATTGTTGAAGCTTTTGAACTATCATCTGATGTTTTTGTATTATAGAAAAAATTATCTGTTGTAATATCTTTATTTTTTGGAGATACAGAACAACCTAGAGCAAAGACTAAAGATACTAAACTTAATCTTTTAATATTAATTTTATGTCACCAATAATTAATAATAAAGAAAGATATTTAAAGCTATTTAGTTAGATAAAGCAACATTATCATCTAAATAATCTGCTAAAGACTCATTTGGATTTCTCCAAATTCTTAGATAATCAGCAGCTTTTTCTTCTTCTCTTTTAGTTGAAGCTTCTTTTTTTAGTTGTTCTAAAGATATATCAATTTGATCTACATAAGTTTTATCATTTGTTGTATGATACAAATCAACCAATGCTT
>DATDYQ010000085.1:0-6421 GCA_035288965.1 Candidatus Nanoarchaeia archaeon | reverse complement strand
ATCGGCTTTAGAACTTTCTAATAAATTACTTAAAAAATATAATTTTAACAAAATAGAGGATTTATCTGTTAAGGATTTAGCTAAAGAATGCAATAATGATTTTAATAAGGCTTTACAAATGTTAAGCCTAATTGAAATATGCAAGAGATATAATAGTTTAATACATAATGGATATACAACATTAGTAAAATCTGCTAAAGATATATTTAATATTTTTTCTTATAAGTTACTTAATGAAAAAAGAGAAACATTTATTGTTTTAAGTTTAGATAGCAAGAATAAAATAATTAAAGAGGAAGAAGTTTCTAAAGGGATTTTAGATTCCTCTTTAGTTCATCCAAGAGAAGTATTTAAGAGTGCAATAAAAGAAAGTGCTTATTCTATTATTATAGTACATAATCATCCTTCTGGGGATTGCACTCCCTCTCAACAAGATATGGAAGTTACTAAAATTCTAATGAAAGCTGGAGAAACTTTAGATATTCCTGTTGTTGACCATGTAATTATTGGAAAAGATAATTATTATAGTTTTAAAGAAAAAGCAGAACAAGTTTAAACAGATTATTTTTGAAAGTTATCGAGTATTTTCTGAGCGAATTGAGAAGAGCCTTCTACTAATACTGTTCTGATAGTCCAATGTGCATGGCTTAAAATTACACTAACACAAGTGCCACATGATAATGCTAATCTATTCAAACCTACTGCCTTATAAACAATACCAACTGCTTCAAAAGATGCTGTATAAAATACTGTGCCTACAATAATCGCGGTTTCAAATGCAAACTTTCCTGATGAAGAATAGAATTCTCTTAGATTTTCATCATTGTGAGATATATCATAAGTCCTTGCTGAATGAATAACTTCATTATAATTATTAATTAAGGGACCATATTCTGTAATGGTTTTAGAGGCTTTATTCCATGCATTTTGTGTTGCTGGAATTTGAGGGATACTAAATAGATCATTTTGTTCATTCAAAATAACGATTAAGTTGTTTATACTATCCGCAAATACCTTATATTTTTCAAATGTATCTACAGTAGTTAAATTAATTTCAGATAATAATGCGATTTTGTTAGGAATATTTTGAATTGCTCTTGTTGTAGTATCTTCAATAGGAACATTATTTGGAGGGTTGATATTACAACCACTTATGTTCAAAAATAAGAACATTGTAAAAAAAGTAAAAAATTTCTTCATCTACCTTTATTTCTTGAGCCTCTTCTTAGTAATCTATTATTAATAGAACCATCTTTATTATAAATTTCTACAATGGATCTTCCATAACTATCTCTTCCTAAAATTCTAACATTAACAAGTCCTCTTGTTCTGCCACTCATTCCAGCAGCTCTCCTTGTTGCAGCTTCTCCTCCAAATTGATATTTTTCAGGTGCTCTAACTCTAGCTAATCTAAAATGATTTCCATCTGTAAATTTACCAGAATCTCCATCTTTCCAGTAATCAATTCTTTTTTTCATGATAAACCCATTTCTGGCAATTCGCCAAGATTATCTTCTTCAATTCTATTTCCATCTGTCCTTATAAATTTTGTATTATTTATTAAAACTATCTTAATATCATCTCCTTTAGTCCATTGGTTTTGCTTATTATAAACAGTTATGAATTTTATTCCTCTTTCAATAGTATTGACTATATTATCTCGAGAAACAATTTGTTCATTTACAAGTTTATCTCCATTATCCTCTCTAATTTTTACTTTATCAATATGTCTCTTTTCTTTTCTAAATTGTACAGCTATTATAGCATAATCAGACCATTTAGTCATTTTTAATCAAGATTTATAATATCCCCTTATATTTAAATCTATCGGTTCAGACTATTAGATATAAAATAGTATATATTGTTACTGATAGATAATAATCTAAAATAGATATGTTTATATACTAATACTTATAGTTATAATATAATGATAAGAAAACCTGCAAAGGATATAATAAAATTAATTATAAAATCATTAATTTCTACACCCAAATCTATTAATGAAGTTGCTGAAGACTGTAAGTCTAATTGGGAATCAATAAAACAATATTTAGAAAGTCTTAAAGAAGTTGGAATTGTAGAGGAAACAAGCGTGGGGAATAAAAGGGTGTTTTCTATAACCCAATGGAAAATAGAAAAAAGAGGGGATACATATTTTGGATTACCTCTAGAACAAAAAGATGAAAAATTAATTGATTCTTTATTCTTTAAAATAAAAGAAGAATGGCAGAAAAATACAGGGAAAATTCCTGGTAGAACACAATTAAATAAAACTTTAGCAAAAATAAATAATTTGTGTAATTTAAATCTTCCAATTGGATGGTATCAATTTGGGGCTTTATGTGTTAAGAGATATGATCCTTTAATAGAATATAATTATGAACAACTCTCTAATGAGACACTTATTTGTGCACAAAATGTGATTAAAGATTATTCAAAAGAAATATCTACTTATGATTTAAAAATAAAACAGTATAAAGAAGAAGATAAAAAATTATACATTACAAAAGAACTTGTTTTATTATTATTAACATCCCAAGAATTATCCAAAATCCATACAAAAGAATTAACGAATAATTTATATAATATTCTTTTTTATTTACCAAAAATTGAAGATACCCAATCCAAAAGAATAATTAACGAATTTATTGCAACAATATTACAATTATTTAGTGTTTTACCAGAAGAAGAATTCCAAAATATAAAAATAGATATTATTGAATCATTTAATTCCTTATGGAGATTAATAGCACTCTATCAATATAGTGATGATCTTGAAAAATATTATCCAAAAGAAATTTTAATAAGACATTTAAATTTAGATAAAGATTTACAAAAAATTGAGGTTATGGATTGGTTGTTGTATCTAAATGAAATGATGCCTTCTGAACCAGAATCAAATGATAAAAATTATCAAAAACTAAAATCATTAATGGGATCTGCTAAAGAATTAACAGAAATTGAAAGAGATGAAAGAAATGAAGAAATGGAAAAGATAAGAAAAGAAAAAGGTGAAAAAGGTTTACAAGAATTTTTATTAAAAAAGTTTAAACTTAATTAAACATCTTCTGGTCTTTTAATTGGAATTTTGGTTCCAATTTTAATGAAGTGACTTATATTTCTTGTAACAATTATATCTGCTTTTGTTTTTTCTGCTAAAATAATATGTAAGGCATCTTCAAAATTATCTGTAGATCTCTGATTCGCTTCTAGTTTGTCTTTTTCATCATAGTTTTCAATGATTATCTTTTTATTTAACATATTAAAGAGCATAGCAATATCTTCTGTTTTAACTTCTTTATATATTTGGTTTAACGTCCATGTTGATATAATAATATGGTACTTGCACGAGAATGTATTAAAAAATAATTTAGTGGCAGGAGTTGATATATCTTTTCCATATATATTAGTTCTATCTTTCACAAAATCGATAAAAATATTCGTATCTATATAAAGAAGAGTCATTCTACCAACTCTCTTTTGAATGTTTTCTGCATTAATGAATTTTTATCTTTATTCCTTTTAAAATAATTATTTAACTTTTTCTTAATACTCTTGCCTTTGTATAATTTTCCTGTTTCATCCTGATACCAAGCGAAATTAAATTGTTTATTCTTTAATTTATCTATCTCAAAGAATTCATTGTGAGATCCTCCTGCTTTCAATTCACAAGGTAAGCCTGTTACTCTCATAGGTATTAAATCTTCTTTACCACTTCTTAAACCAAATGATGAAAGATGTATAGATCTCTTTCCATTATTGATTATTTTTATAAAGAAAAAAGTTTTTCTAGTATCTGACATAAAAAATCCGATCGAAGTTTTAACTTTTATTTTAGGCCTGTCTTGATAACTATTATAAATATTCCAGATTATTGCAATTGTTGAAAGAAAGGCCCCATAGAATGCAATTATTAAAGTAGGATTATTTTTTATCAATTCTATCATTTAACTAACTCCCCATTGAATGCTTTTTGTGTTAAAGAATCAAAAAGCACATTAATCTCTTGTTCTGATTTTTGTTGATGTAGCTTTATTTTTTCTATTTTTTTAACTTGTTCAGCGAATTTATTTTGAAGTTCTACTTTAGGCAAAAATATTTTAATGTTTTTTATAATTGATGTGTTTAATCCACCCATAACTATCCCGTGTGAAGCAGATAAAAGCTGTTTTTGTACATAAGAAGATAAAATCATATATTTCAAAAAGATAGGATTACATTTAAATTCATCAACCTCTATTTTAAGAAGATGTGAAGATATTATAGCTAAATCTATTGTATCTGGTACCACAGCAACTCTTCCAACAGTTCCCATCATTGTAATTAAAACATTTTTGGGTTTGACTGTGAATCCCTCTAAATCAGAGTATTTTTCTTTAGTTATAAATTTTCCAGCTTTAAAATTAAATTCATTGTCAACAATATTTTCAATCCACAATACCCTAATGCCTTTATTAACTAATTCTTTTTTCTTTAATTGACTTCCAAAAGGACCCATTTTAATAGACCCTTTCTTGTTGATGGCAATATCATTTATCATTACCTCTTTCCAACCTTTCTCATTTTTAACAGGATTTCCAAATATTTCATAAAAAACACTTTTAATAATTTTATTAGTTTCTTCATTCGCTTTTTTTATTTCTTGCTTAAGTTTTTCAACTTTTTCGAGAATTGAAACTATCTTTTTTTGAATATCAAGTGGAGGGATAGGAATTTCTATTCTTTTAATGCTCTCGTTTTTTATTGCTTTTTGTGTCGCACCAGAGCATAAAGAATCTTTAACTTTATTAAATATGTTAGAAATAAAAAAATATTTTATATATTCTGGATCAACTTTTTTATTGTTTACTTTTATTCCACAAAAACCTGTTGACAAAATAAATCTTTTTATTTCCTCTAAATTATCTTTATTAAAACAATATACTTTTAATGTATTTTGCATTCTAGCAAACCACGTGGAATTAAGAAGTGGTTGCATATTTGCTCTAGAGGGTCTGTTTGTATATTTAATTTTACATTCAATTTTTTTAATTTTTGTATTTTGAATAGATTCTGTAGATAAGTATTCTTTTTCATCATTAAAACTTTCTATACCACTAGATAAAATTTCAAAATAATATTTATCACCTAATTTTTTCCATTCTAAATCCTTTAATAACCTATTTTGTATTTGCATTTTTTCTCCTAAAGTGATTTATAATTAAGAATATAATTATTGGTATGATAGCTATCAAGATAGTGTCATAATAATTGCTTAGTTTAAATAAATTCAAAAAATCATTTGATTTATTTGTAATTAAAGCTAAAGGAATTGCTATGATGTTAGCAAAAGTATCCAAAAAAGGGATTAATGCTAAATAAAAAATTATCTTTCTTTTAATAAAAAGATAAAGAATAAATAAAATTAATAATAAAACTATGCTTACTAAATAAGGAGCCATTGCAATTAAAAAATAATGATTTAAAGGCATATTTTCCAAATTTAAATGAACCATAGGTATTAAAGAATTCCAATTAATTGAATTAATATGACCTAATTTTGTTGCAACAAGAGAATGAATTAATTCATGAATCTTAGTATAGAGTAATGATCCTACAACGATAAGGGTAATATGAATTTTATATTTTTTAAAGAAATTCCAAAATTTATTATCTATTTTGTGTTTTTTATCAAGCCATACAAATAATGAATAAATAAATGTTAAAATTATAGCAAAAATAAAAATCACTAAAGCGGAAACAAATCCATTATTTATTTTTGTTCCATAATAGACAAGAAACCCAGCAATAATACCTGTTATAACATTATCCCAATATTTAGTAAAAGTATTTTTAAAATCTTCGTCTTCGCATATTTCTTTTAAGTTTTGTGATTTTTGGGTTGACATTTTTATAAATCCTTCTTCAGATCTTCAAGACCTTTAGTAATCTCATATTCATCTTTCAAAACTCTATCAATCATTATTTTTGGCTCTTCATACTTAATCTCCTCATGTTCATTTTCTTTGTATCTAGAAATAGACAAATTATACTCATTTTCTTTAATATCTTTAAAAGTAACAGAAAAGCTTTGTTTACTTTCTGCCTTTGTTTTGAATTTTTTAATTATATCTTGAATATCACCTTTACCATCAATAAAATCTCTTTTTTGATCTAAAGAAAATCCATCCTTAAGCATTTCATAGAACCAAACGTTCTCAGTTTTACCGCCCTTAGTAAATACTAAAACAGCAGTTCCAACTCCAGAATAAGGCTGAAATACTCCCGAAGGCATTGAAATTACAGCTTCTAATTGACAATTTTCTAATAATATTTTCCTAATTTCTTTATGTGCATTTGAGCTTCCAAATAAAACTCCGTTAGGAACAATAATTGCTCCTTTTCCACCAATCTGCAATAAATTATAAAATAGTTCTAAAAA
>DATDYQ010000084.1:0-2129 GCA_035288965.1 Candidatus Nanoarchaeia archaeon | reverse complement strand
AGCTCAATTAGAAATTCCAAAAGAAATCCAAGGTAATCTTTCTTGGAGTACTGAAAATCACCATCACTATGCAAGAGAATTTGCATCTTACTTGGATAATAAACTAAAA
Source organism: Candidatus Nanoarchaeia archaeon (assembly GCA_035288965.1). Classification (GTDB taxonomy): domain Archaea; phylum Nanobdellota; class Nanobdellia; order SCGC-AAA011-G17; family JAGVZF01; genus DATDYQ01. The sequence goes on along the minus strand of DATDYQ010000084.1, from coordinate 2,020 downwards.
GAACTTGGAGCTAAGCCATTATTAGAAAGTTACATCGACAAAAAAAATCAGATTTATAATGTATTTTCAAATGTAAACCTAGGACATTATAGAAGATTAACAACATTAGCATTCTCAAAAGATAATAGATATATATTATCATTTACAGTTAAACCTCAAGATTCACAAGATTATATTAAAACAGTTAATGAAACACTAGCAAAAAATATTAACGATATAGAAAAAGCTAAAGAAATAACACAAAAACTAGATGCCTTACATGTTCACTTAGCAAGATTTAAAGACAAGAATGAACTATTTAACGAGGAAATTGTCAACTAAGATGGCAGACATAACAATAGTAAATAAAAAAACAGTAAAAAGAAGATTAAGACAGTTAGGAATAACCTCTTTATTATTATTTAGCCTTTATCCTATCAATCTTGCAAATAAGAATATAAATAATTATTTTGCTAATCGTAAGGTTGAACATGCAATAAAAGAGAATCATTATAATAAAGCAAATGAAAATTTAATCGAAATAAGGTATAGATTAGATGAAACACAAATTGAAAGTCTAGTAGCGCAAATAACCCATATTCACCCAGATAGTTTATATAAAAAAGCAAGCGCAATAGAAAATGATGACAAGAAACTTGAATCATTAAGAGAGATAAATGATGAATATACTCAAATTAATAAACAAAATCAGGAATTAAAAGAGACCTATCTTAGAACATATATCTTAAGTATTACAGAAAAATTAAAGAAGAATGAAAATGCAAGATTTGTAGATTCTGATCTTGCAAATCTTTTAGGAGATGAAATAGTATTCACAAAAGGTGTTGTTAAAACAGTTGATGTGCCTGAATCATTTATTGATCAATTAGTATCTCAAGAAGCAGCCTTCATAGCAAAATATAATTGTGAAGAATCTTCCTATCTAGATTCAATAGTCTCTAGATCAATTGCTTTAATTAAAAAACTGTCTCCTGAAAATAATCAGGAAAAAATTGGAATAATCTTGGAGTCTTATGCTCAATATGCTAAGATTATCATACCAAAGGCATGTGAAACATCAAACACTTATAAACTTAATATACTGAAATCATTAAAGAATTCAGAGACTGAAAATAATTATAAACTTCTAGGTTTTGACGTAGATCAGGCTATTCTTGATTTAGTACAAAATAATAACCTTTAAAAACCCTTAATTTTCTCTAAATATCATGGAAGCAATTATACACAATTTTCGAGGAGGAGTAAAGACCCATTACGCTAATCAGTTAATCCTAATTATACCTTCAATTACATCAAGAGAGGCAGCTGAAAAGCTTTCTAATAAAAAAGTTACATGGCAAACTCCAAGCGGAAAAGAAATTTATGGTAAAATATCAAAACCCCATGGAAATAAAGGGGCTGTAAGAGCAATTTTTGAAAAAGGATTACCTGGACAAGCTCTAGCAACAAAGGTAAAAATAGAATAATATGGCAACATTAAGAAAAGGTAAATGTTATCGATTTATTGAACGTCCTTATACTCGTAAATCAAAATTTAAGAAAAAAGGATATATTAAATCTGTTCCACCATTAAAAGTAGTAAGTTTTGGAATGGGAGATCCTAAAAAAGATTACACAAATAAAGTAAGGTTAGTTTCAACTTTACCTCACCAAATAAGGCATAATGCAATAGAATCAGCAAGACAATTAGTTAATCGTAGTTTAACTGAAAAAATTCCATCAGGAGCATACAACTTTATTATTACAATGTATCCGCATCATCTTTTAAGAGAAAACAAAATGTTAGGTGGAGCTCACGCAGATAGATTACAGTCTGGAATGGCACATTCATTTGGTAAAACAGTAGGCTCAGCAGCCCAAGTTAAGGTTGGTAAAACAGTTTTTATGGTAAAAGTAAACAAAGAAAACATCGATCATGCTCGTTCATCTTTAAAAAAAGCAACTCCAAGATTACCAGGCACATATACAATTCTTATTGAGTGAATCCATATTTTCCTTTTAATGGAACAAATACAAATTT
>DATDYQ010000083.1:0-3983 GCA_035288965.1 Candidatus Nanoarchaeia archaeon | reverse complement strand
GGAAGGATTTGAACCTTCGTCAAAGGCTAACTTCAGGGCATTCCCTTCCAAAGGCCTCTATCCTAGGCCACTAGACGACCGGGCTTTGTACTTTAAAGAAATTAGAATCTTTTAAAAGCTTGTGTTTTTCTTCTTGCCTTTATATCTGCCTCTTTTTTCAACCTTTTCAAGCCTATTCAGCACTTCTTTATATTTATTGCAGATTTTATATCCTTCCAAGACCTCTTTATAGGAATCTTCATAATGCTTGTAGTGCTTTGATTCCAAAGCCTGCCTTAACAAATGCAAGTCAACAGCCTTGTCTTCATTCTTATCAGTGATAAAGCTTAACCCAAAATCAATAAAGTATAGTTTCTTTCCTTTCAATAGCATATTGCTGGTAGTCAAATCGCCATGAACAATATTTTCATTATGCAATAAAGCAGTTTGTTTTCCTATTAACCTGCAGATCTCTTTTCTTTCTTTAGGATTATAATTATCCAAGCTTTCGCTTAATCTTTCTCCTTCAATAAATTCCATCTCAATAATGTGTTTTTTCTCATCGCACTTTAAAACCTTGGGCACAGGTATGATATTGTAAGCTTTTTCTAAAATAGAATTTTCTCTTCTAGTTCGATATTTTCTTATATTCTTGTCGATCTCTTCAATCCTATAATTTTTCTTTATTCTTTCCTTTATTAAATGAGAATCAGTTCTGTATAATTTAGCTTCTGCTCCTTGGGCTATGAGTTTCATAATAATTTAAGTATATTAAAGATTTATAAATTTAATTATTCTTTACCAAATAGTCTGCTTAAGAAATCCAATAATTTTTGTAATAAGCCAGCAGTACTAATACACTGATTATTAGAACATTCATTACTCTTACATTCATAACTATTGTCACAAGCTCCATCTAATTCTTGTTGTGGTGATAACTCATTATTAATATTACAATAAGTTCCTTTTAATCTAGTTCCATAAGGCAAACATTTATTATCCATTAAACAACCATTACATGTAGATATTGGTGGACCAATATAGCCTGGAGGTTGTGTAATCTCTTCAACTCTTGGTGGTTCCATAAAAATCGGTTCTGGTAAATTACATTTAGATAAATCATCTTTTAACTCATCCAAACCAGTATATATGCAAGAATAAACTAAATATGCTACTTGAGATTCAGTACAGCTATTAAATTGAGGAATTCTAACAAATCCTTCAGCATCACAAACTTGGGCTTTTTCATTTAAATTAAATATATTATCCAAACAAATAATTTGTTCATATGTAAGAGAATTTGGACTTTGACATTCGCTAATAGGTGTAGGTTCTGGTATAATTTGTTGTTGGATTTGCCTAAAAGCTCCTATAAATCTAACAGAATTTATAGTTCCTAATGAATTGATTACTTTTCCATTAGATACATCAATCAAAATTCTTAAAGAATTCCAAGCTTCTTTGGAAAGATCTCTCGGTATTGTAAATTTATAAAAATAATATCCTTTCTCATTATCATACAACATTTCAGTGTAAGGCATAAGTAATTTCCATCCACCAGATTGTTCTATTATTGCATCTGAAACAAATGTAAACACAACGCTTCCCTTATTCTCAGGCGACAAAGGCATCCCATTTGATCCTACAGCTTTTACCCATAAAGTTACTGAATCACCAGGCATAAGATTTTCAGGCTGTTTATCTAACCAAACATCAGCAACAGTTATGTCTTCTGGCAGAGGTTTAGGGCTTAAACTTGTATCATAAAATCTATATGTTAATAATCCAGTGGTTTCTTCAGTAGGAGTTATAATTTCAAAAGAAGCACAACTAAATTCAGCATACTCACTAACTCCATCCATAGTAGTATAAGCATACCCCCCACAAGTGCTTTTCCATATTAGACTCGCACCTTTTTCTCCAGAAACATCAGCTACGCAAGCTATATTTGGGCTTTCGTAATTTATAGGTCCAGCAATACAACCAACACCCACACTAGAATAACACTCATATTTTGAATTTATAGTTGGATTATTAAATACGCATTTAACTTGTTCTTTAACCACTCCTGTTGTTAATATAACATCAGAAGAACTTATACAAGCTCCATCTTTACAACTTGTTCCTGATGGGCATGGTGTTCCTGTAGCAAGAATGCAACCAGGACTTGAAGATAAACAATAATATTCTTCTACATATCCCGAATCATAAGGATTACAATAGTCAGCATATTTTCCATTACATATTCCTTTCGTAAAAGGGTCCAACCCTTTATCAGTTTCTGTACAACTTGTAGTTGTAGTAACTGTTACACAAGCTCCATCTTTACATCCATTAGGACATTTATAACCTACAACTCCTTCTACATAATTATCATTATTGCAACTCCATTCAACAAGAAGATCTCCCTCTGGGTAATTTGTTCCCAATGAATCTGTACTCTTCTGACATGCATCTATGAAAGTTTTAATTTCAGGAGGCGTATTTGTATAACCTGTTGTGCTTCCTTTAATATTATAATTTTTTCCGCCATCACTATCAGTACAACTTGTAGTTGTAGTAGCTGTTACACAAGCTCCATCTTTACATCCATTAGGACAACTAAAAGTATTAACCACATGAGTTTTATTTTTACAATACCATTCTACTACACGGATATTATCACTATAACAAGAATCAATTTTTGTGTTATAACTTCCACAAGGAATATCCCCTAAACAATTATCCCAACCTAAAGTTTCTCCTTTAATATTTATATTAATCCCACCATCACTATCAGTACAAGCTTCTATAGTTTCTTCCACAGTTTTACCAGTCAAATAATCGCCCCAAACTCCAGTAAAGAAACCAGCAGAAACAATAGAACTCATTAATAATAAAGATAATATCAATAATAAAATACCTCTTTTCATAATTAAATATGCTTATTTTTATATATATAAACCTTTCTTTTCAAAAATTATATTCTAAACCAATAAAAAGATTATCTTTCCCAAAATCGAAATTCAAATCAACCTTTTTATCTTCAAGTTCAGAAACAGGCTTGCCCAAAGATCGATAAATATGATTTTTTATTTCTTTCCTGTCTAGATATAAATCCAAACCTTCTAACAATAAAAGACCACCATATACATAATCTCTTTCTTTCTTATCAAAATTATCGTTAAGAATGCTGTAAACATCTAAATAATTGCCGTCACCATTTGAATAATGTCTTATTGAAGAACCACCTAAATCTCTTGGTAAATCCAACCTTAAAAATAAAGCTAATACAGAACCAAATCTTTCAAAATTATCAGGCATCTTACCATCATTTATATAGTGATTTAATAGTTCATAGCCTATTCTAGTTGTTCCAACACCAGCTAAATTAAATATTATTTCTTCATTCTTATCTAATCCATTTCTCTTTACAGAAGCAAAGAGAATCCCGTTCTCCTCCTTCTTTGGAATTAAATCCATTTCTAAATCTTCAGCGCCTAAACCAAGTCCAGTTATATAATGTCCGCCTTCATGAATAAAAGTAGTTAAACCATAAGAACCTAAACCATATAATCCTAATTCCAATAGATTTACCGTTCTTTTGGAATCTTTTATTTTAGTTATATTTTCTAGATTAAAATTATTTCTATTTAAATCGTCAGCTTTTGCTTCAATAGGCATTAAAGCCTTTAAGCCAAATATAGTTGCCAATCCTAAACTAAATAATTTGTTTTTTAAGCTCATTTTTAATATTTTTATGTGATAGAACCCATATTTAAGCCTTTCTATTTGTAATTACTATATAGTAACATAAATGATTAATAAGTTAAAATCTAAATCCCCATTCCCTTCAGCAGTTTCCCTTTAAACTTCTTCATTAGCTAAGTTCATATAAATTCATCTTTTCTTTGCACAGGCAATAACTCATATTCACGGCTCTCATAATATATATTCCAATTCTTTAAAAAATCAACCATTTCATTTTTCATAGTCAATGGAATAAGTACCACAGACCTAGTCAA